>JAPOIA010000320.1 GCA_029979185.1 Alphaproteobacteria bacterium
GCGACAATATCCGCGAAGTGGTATTCCGCGCCATCCAGCTCGACAACAACGCCAAACTCCAGAAGGAAGCGCTGGCAATGAGCGAGATCACCGGCAAGATGACCTACATGACCGACGGCGAAATCACCGCCTGGGAGCGCATACTGACGCCTTACTCCTGGGAGCGCGCCTGGGAGAACTGGTGCAAGCGGGCAGGGCGCGAATATCGCGGCCAGGAACTGACCGGCTGGTAGTGGACCAGCACCGCTTTCGACGACAACAGACAACGGAAGAGAGCCTTGCAGACACCCGAGTTTCAGAATGTCACGGTACGTGGCCAGCCCCTGAGATTGCTGCGTGGCGGCTCCGGTGCACCGCTGTTGTGGCTGCGCGGCGCCGACGCCTCCGATACATGGCGCGATTACATGACGGAACTGGCGCAGTCGTTTGACATTATCGCGCCAGAGCATCCCGGCTTCGGCAATGTCCTGAAACCCGAGTGGCTCGACGATATCGGCGACATGGCCTGGTTTTATCTTGATCTGATAGATGCGCTTGGCTTGCAGCGGGTGCATTTGGCCGGGCACGGCCTCGGCGGCTGGATCGCGGCGGAGATGGCCATGCGCGATGCCCGCAAGCTGGCAACTTTGACGCTCGTGGGCGCGCCGGGAAATCTGCTGCCCGAAGCTGGCGGAGAGGATCCATTCCTGCGCAACGAAGAGCAAACGATCGAGGACCAGTTTCATGACGGGAATCTGGCTGCCAAGGAGCTGGAACATCGCCTGACGCCGGAAACCGAAGATGCGCGTATCGCCAACCAGATGGTAATTGCACAATTGGCATGGTCGCCGCGCTGGCACGATCCGCGGTTGCGCAAGTGGGCCCATCGTATCGACACTCCCACCCTGATCATCTGGGGCGAGAAGGATTTGGTGTCGCCGCCGGCCCATGCGCGGGAATGGCAGCGGTTGATCGGCGGGGCCGAACTTGAAATCATTCCCGCATGCGGCCATGCGGTGCCGCTGGAAAAGCCGGCGCAATTCGTCAGCCTCGTGAGCGGCTTTGCAAGCCGCCATGCGCACTCGAAGGAGGCAGCATCATGAAAATCTTCAATTTTCATCTCATGCCCTACGCCCATGCGGACCTCGATGCGGTGCGCAGGCTCGGCACGTCCTGGGTGACTTATCCGAACAGCTATTACGACCCGAAGAAGGGCGCGGAACTCTACCACCAGTATCTGGACCAGCTCGAATATGCCGACGAGCTGGGCTTCTACGGCGTTGCGGTGAACGAGCATCACCAGACTGCCTATGGCATGATGCCAGTGCCGGGCGTGCTGGCGGGGGCCCTGTCGCGGCGCATCAAGAATGGCTATCTGGCCGTACTCGGCCGCGCCCTGCCGCTGGTCAACAATCCGCTGACGATCGCCGAGGAATTCGCCACGCTCGACAACCTCATGCGCGGCAAGTTCATTGCCGGCTTCGTTCGCGGCATTGGCGCCGAATATCATACCATGGGTATCAATCCGGCAGAGTCGCACGCCCGTTTCCACGAGGCGCACGAACTGATCATGAAGGCCTGGACGCAGCCGGGTCCCTTCGAGTTCATGGGCAAATATTACCAGTACAAACACGTGAACCTGTGGCCGCGTCCCTATAGCGAACCGCACCCGCGCGTTTTCACCCCTTCGTCCGGATCGCCCGAAACGATCCGCTGGTCGGCGCAAAATCGCTATACCTATTGTCAGACGCTGGCGCCGATTGCCGGCGTCGCTGCAACTTTCAAGATCTATCGTGAGGAAGCGGAGAAGGCCGGCTATCAGGCATCTACCGACCAACTTGCCTGGTCCAACGCCATCTATGTCGGCGAAACCGATGAAAAGGCGCTCAATGCTGTGCGCCCGCATCTGGAGACCTATGCCAACGATTTCCTGTCGCGTAATCCGGTGATGATGAGCCCGCCAGGTTATTCATCCGTGGCGTCGGTCAAGCGCGTGCGCGCAATGAAGCAGTTCATGAAATCGCGCCAGAGCGCCGAGGACATAATCGACAAGGGCATCGTGATAGTCGGCAGCCCCAATACTGTTCGCGAGAAGCTGGCTGCCTATCAGGACATGGCTGGTTTCGGCATTTCCCTTACCAAGACGCAGTTCGGGACCATGCCGCATTCGATGGTGCAGGAAAATCAGGAAGCCATTGCCAGGGAAATCCTGCCCCATTTCCGCGACCGCATGCCCGATGGCGTGAAGGCTGCCGCGGAATAACATTGGCGCAAGCCTTAGTCAGGAAGAAACACAACAAACGTCAAAGGACCTCTTGTATGACATCCATGCCGGATAATATCCGTAAAGCTATCCCACCGCTCGGCCAGAATTCGGCGCCTGAGAACGCCAATGCGGTTCGCGAACTCTACAAGCCGCTTCTTGCCGATGTAATGGACGGTGTCGAAGCCAGATACGACGAGGCATATGGGGAGCATGACCGGCACAAGCTCGATGTCTATTGGAAGAAAGGCGGCTCCGGGAAGCCGGTGTTTATCTACATTCCCGGCGGCGGCTTTACCGGCGGCGACAAGCGCTCCGATCCCGTTTTTTACGCCAATATCGGCGCCTGCATGGCCCATGAAGGCATGGTTGGCGTCGTCGCAAATTACCGGCTTGCACCGGAGGCTCAGTGGCCGGCAGCGGCGAAGGACATCGAAAGCGCCGTCACCTGGGTGCGCAGCCATGCGGAGCAATTCGGTGGCGATGCGGGCAAGGTCGTCATCATGGGGCATTCCGCAGGCGCGGCCCATGTCGCGACATTTCTGTTCGATCCGGACATCAGGGGTGAGAGCATTGTCAAAGGCGGGCTGCTGTCCAGCGGTCTGTATGAGATCGCGCCGGGTACGAAAGCGCCGAACCTACTGGCCTATTTCGGAGACGACGAGAAGAAGTACGAGCGCCGCTCGGCGATCAACTTCGTCAAGGATTCGAACGTACCGATCTGCAT
>JAPOIA010000321.1 GCA_029979185.1 Alphaproteobacteria bacterium
CGCCTTCATAATCACGGTGCGTGAAACCGAGCTTGTTCTTCTCGATTTCCGGGTGCTGGAATTTCGGTTTTGGCAGGAAGGTCATGACAGCACCCCATTGTTGGCGTGAGCGGCAGCCGTTTCGCTTGCCGCGCCGCCGGAAATCGCTTCTGTGATTGCGGACCGGATGAAACGCGCTGTAATAGGCGTTCCATCATAATGGACGATGGGACGGACCTTTGTCGGATCGAAGCCATGTTCCACCATCATCAGGGTACGCAACTGCGCATCGCGGTTCTGTTCGACGACAAAGACTGTATCGTGTTCGTGCACGAAGGCCTCCAGCGCATCTGCAAACGGGAAGCCGCGAACCCGCATCGCGTCGACGTGGATGCCGTCAGCCTCCAGCAGTTCCAGCGCTTCGCTCATCGACGGCGCGGTCGAGCCATAATAGACAACGCCGACCTTCGCCGGTTTGCTTGCCTTGGTGAGTACGGGCGCGGGGACGAGGGTCTTTGCCGTCTCGAACTTCTTCAGCAGCCGCTCCATGTTCTCGACATAGGGCTTGCCGAGTTCGGTGTAGCGCGCAAAGGCGTCCTTTGTGGTGCCGCGGGTGAAATAGGAGCCGCGCTTGGGATGCGTGCCGGGATAGGTTCGATAGGCAATGCCGTCGCCGTCGACATCGAGATAGCGGCCGAACTGCTTGCCGGCTTCCAGGTCGTCGTAGTTCATGACCTTGCCGCGGTCGTATTCGCGGCTGTCGTCCCATTTCAGCGGTTTACACAGCCGGTGGTTGGAACCGATGTCGAGGTCCAGCATTACGAAAACCGGCGTCTGCAACCTGTCGGCGAGATCGAAAGACAGTGCGCCGAACTCGAATGCTTCATAAGGGTCTTCGGGAAACAGCAACACGTGCTTGGTGTCGCCGTGCGAGGCATAGGCTGCGAGCAGGACGTCCGATTGTTGCGTCCGGGTCGGCAGGCCGGTGGAAGGACCGCCGCGCTGCACGTCGAAGACGACCGCCGGAATTTCCGCGAAATAGGCGAGCCCCAGAAACTCCTGCATCAGGGATACCCCGGGGCCAGAGGTTGCGGTGAAGGCGCGCGAGCCGTTCCAGGCTGCGCCGATCACCATGCCGATGGAGGCCAGTTCGTCCTCCGCCTGCACGATGGCGAACTTGTTCTTTCCGCTTCCGTCCTCCTTGCGCATGCGTCCGCAGTAGGCGGTGAATGCTTCGGCGAGGGAGGTCGACGGCGTGATCGGATACCAGGCGCAGACCGTGGCGCCGCCATATACGGCGCCGAGGCCGGCGGCGGCATTGCCTTCAAGGAAAATCTGGTCGCCGACTGCATCGCTTTTCTCGATCCGCAGGCCGATCGGGCAATCGAACATTTCCTTTGCCTTGTCGTAGCCCATCTGCAGGGCCTGGTGATTGGGCTCGATCAGCTTTGCCTTGTCGCGGAACTGTTCGCCAATAAGCTGGCGCACAACATCCATGTCCATGTCGAGGAGGGCGGCGAGTGCGCCGACATAGATGATGTTCTTGAACAACTGGCGCTGGCGCGGATCGGTGTAGGCAGCGTTGCACATCTCGGTCAGCGGTATGCCAATGACGGTCAGGTCGTCGCGAAACTTCGATGCGGGAATCGGGCGGGAAGAGTCATAAAACAAATAGCCGCCTGGCTCGATATCCTCGACATCCTGCGCCCAGGTTTCCGGATTCATCGCCACTAGCAAGTCGGTGCCGCCACGAGCGCCGGCAAAGCCGCGTGCGCTGATGCGCGCCTCGTACCAGGTCGGCAGGCCCTGGATGTTGGACGGGAAGATATTTCGCGGCGAGACCGGAACGCCCATGCGTATCACGGATCGTGCAAACAGAAGATTGGCGCTGGCCGAACCGGAGCCGTTTACGTTGGCAAACCTGACTACGAAGTCGTTAACTCTCTGGAGCGGCATGCTTCCTCCGCATGTGTGATGTTAAGAGAGAATTTCTGCATGTCCCATGCGCCTGTGGGGCAACGCTCGGCGCAAAGCCCGCAGTGAAGGCATACATCCTCATCCTTGACCATGACGCGGCCGGTGTTGAGTTCGCGCGAGACGTACAAGTCCTGCGAGGCGTCATTGGCGGGCGCCATCAGATGTTGGCGCAGCTCCTCTTCTTCGCGGTTTTGCGTGAACGTGATGCAGTCCATCGGACAGATATCGACGCAGGCGTCGCATTCGATACAGATGCCCGCCTCGAAGACTGTCTGGATATCGCAATTGAGGCAGCGCTGGGCTTCATCAAAGCCGAGTTTCTCGTCGAAGCCGAGTTCCACTTCGAGGCGGATATCCTGCAGCGCCTGGGCGGCATCGCGATGGGGAACGCGGAAGCGCTTGTCCAGCTCGATCTGGTTGTCGTAGCTCCACTCGTGGATGCCCATCTTCTGGCTGACGAGGCTGGTTCCCGGAGCAGGGCGCGTCGTGAGGTCTTCACCCTCGCACATCATGTGGATGGAGACGGCTGCCTCATGTCCGTGCGCAACAGCCCAGATGATATTCTTCGGGCCGAAAGCAGCATCGCCGCCGAAGAATACGCCGGCGCGCGTCGACTGGAAAGTAACAGGGTCGACGGTCGGCATGTCCCATTTGTCGAATTCGAATCCGAGGTCGCGCTCGATCCACGGGAAAGCATTCTCCTGGCCGACGGCCATCAGCACGTCGTCGCATTCGATGTGGACGTCGGGTTCTCCGGCATTGACGAGGCGGCGGCGGCCGTTCGCGTCGTATTCGGCTTTCACCTTCTCGAAGATGACGCCGGTCAGCTTGCCGCTGTCATGGGTGAATTCCTTAGGTACAAGGAAGTTCATGATCGGAATGCCTTCCATCATGGCGTCTTCCTTTTCCCAGGCCGAGGCCTTCATTTCCTCGAAGCCGGAGCGCACGACAACCTTTACCTGCTTGCCGCCAAGGCGCACAGCCGAACGGCAGCAGTC
>JAPOIA010000322.1 GCA_029979185.1 Alphaproteobacteria bacterium
TCGCGACAACCGGGGCGTGAAACGAAGTCGGCACCATTTCCTGCGCCGAGAATTCGTCCTGCAGATCGGCATTGAAGACTTCCACGCTGCCGCAAACATGCGTCAGCGCCCGTGATGCAAGTATGTGATCGAGCATGATGGCCCGGCCATCATGCAGGACGCTGAAACGCGTTGCTTCGCTGACACGGGCATCGAGCGGCGTCAGCGAGCGATTGCCGGATACAGGGGCGGAACGCTCATCGCTCATGTCGGCAGCACTGGCGCATAGTATCTTGGCAGGCGTCTCGTGAACATCGGAATTCAGATCTCCGCATACGGCAATCAACGCGTCAGGATTGGCGTCAAACAGCTTTTCGATTGCCAGCCTTGCTTCCAGCGCCTGCCCCTGCCGTTTGGCGGCCGCCAGATAGAAACCCTTGGCCCATTCTTCGCTGCCATGCGCCGGTTGCGCCATTTTGTTCGCCGCATGCAATGGCACCGCCCTGGGGGCGCGCAAGTGCAGATTTACTACATGCAGGGTGCGTCCATCCGGCAAGGTGAGATCGGCCATCTGTACTGGCCGGTCCCATCGCAGCACGTACTCGGTGAACGGCGAGGCCAGCGGCGGGACCAGATCGTGATGAAGCTGCCTGGCGCTGCGCAATGGCTAGCGTGAGAGGATGGCCAGGTTATGCACATCCGACGCGTTTCCGGTGTCAGGATCATGACTCGTTGCGCGGTGGTAGGCTTTATATTGCGTATCGCTCAGTAGCCTCTCCAGCTCGTCAAAACCTCGCTCCTTCCGACCCGGCACTCTTTGTGCGTTAACTTCCTGCAAGCACAAGACGTCGGCATTCATCCGTTGTAACAGCGGGCGCAGGGCGATGATCCGGGCCTCGAAGCCGGCCGCGCGCGAGGGCTTGAAGTCCAGGCTCTCTATATTGAAGGTTGCCAGCCGCCATTGCCGGGTCATCGTCTTCCATCCAAATTCAGGCCGTGCCGAAAGCGCCGCTGGCAGGCTGCACGAGAGCGCCGGTCCTCGCGATGTTTCGGGTCAATCTCGCAGGGTTAATCAGATTTCCTGCCCGTTCAGGCGCACCGTCGTGTTCACATCTGTCGGATTGCGTACCGTCTGCATGACGAAGCACCCGGCGTCGGCGGCCTTGATGCAGGCCGCAACTTTTTCCGGCGGCGCATCGGACTGAACGTCAAACTCGATCTCGAAGCCCACCGCGCGGGCCTGGACCGTGCCGCGCAGGACCGAACCATCGGTACGAAAACCTGACCGGACAGTGACCTTCGCTTCCTTCAGCTCGACTTTCATCATCTCGCTGTATCGGTGAAGCTGCGTAAGGGCGCAGAATCCGGCCGACAGCAGGAAATAGGTCAGCGGCCGTGGGGCACTGTTCCCGCCGCCCATACGCGGTCCTTCGTCGGCGAACACCTCGTAGTGGCTGGTCTCGGCGGGTTCCACGATAATGCCCTGTTTTCGAAGTCCCTTGTCGGTGATTGTCACGACTTCCTGGCTGAATTGACGGCCTTGCCAGGCATATTCCTTCGCGGCTTCCGGTGTCGTTTCGGTCATCTCTTCCTCCCCTTGTTGATCTTGCCGCCATCATGACCGGTCCGGGATGAAATGGAAACTTTCTCCGGTGGACAAGACAAGCTTCTTTCCCGCGTTCTGCCGGATGGCTGGGGTTTTAACGGCAAGACAAGCGGGCCCGGGGCAGGTATACAGGTCCGGCAGGAATCCTATGCCTGTCAGACAGGTTCGGTGGCTCGCGCCGCCGTATCCAGGCAAGCAAGAATAAAAGGCGGCTGCCGGGATAGGTGGCCGGTGGGGAAACATGGATCTCGAACCTCTTCACATGGCGGTCAAGGCGCTGGCGATTGTCGGCGACCCGATGCGCCTGTTGTACCTCGCAGCCGGTGTGATGATGGGACTTGTGCTTGGCATTATCCCCGGGCTGGGCGGTCTTGTCGGGCTGTCGATCCTTCTGCCGTTTACCTTCGGTGTGGACCCGTATTCCGCCATAGCCATGTTGCTTGGCCTGTCGGCTGTCACTGTGACATCGGATACGATTCCGGCGGTCTTGTTCAGTGTGCCTGGAACTGTCGGGTCGGCAGCCACGGTGCTGGATGGCTATCCCATGTCGCAAAAGGGCGAGGCGGGCAGAGCTCTTGGCGCAGCGTTTTCGGCATCCGTCATCGGCGGTGTGTTCGGCGCGATTCTTCTCGGTATCAGTGTTCCGTTCCTTCGGCCTCTTGTGTTGTTGGTAGGCTCGGCTGAACTGCTCGCCATATGCATATTCGGCCTGTCTCTGGTGGCTTCGCTGTCCGGCGGATCGCCACTGAAGGGTATGGCCGCCGCCTGTATCGGCATCCTGGTGGCGACAACCGGCGAAGACCCGCAGACCGCGACCATGCGCTGGACCTTCGACAGCAATTATCTGTGGGATGGATTGCCGATCGTGCCTTTCGCGCTCGGGCTTTTCGCCCTGCCGGAAATTGCCGACATGGTCATCCGGCGTACCGCGATTTCCGGCAATGCCGATGCCGGCTCGCGTTACTCTCAGCTTACCGGCATCCGCGATGTGTTCGCCAACTGGTTCCTTGTACTGCGCTGCTCTTCCATTGGCGCCATCCTCGGTGCGATCCCGGGCATGGGCGCTGCAGTGATCGACTGGATAGCCTATGGACATGCCGCCCGGACGGAAAAGGGCGCCAGTGAAACATTCGGCAAGGGCGATGTGCGCGGCGTGATCGCGTCGGAAAGTTCCAACAATGCCAAGGAAGGGGGCTCGCTTATCCCCACCATAGCCTTTGGCGTGCCGGGCTCTGCATCCATGGCCCTGCTGCTTGGCGCGTTTCTGATCCACAATATCGTGCCCGGCCCGGACCTGCTGACCAAACGGCTGGACGTGACCTATACGATGGTGTGGAGCGTTGCCATCGCCAACAT
>JAPOIA010000323.1 GCA_029979185.1 Alphaproteobacteria bacterium
AAGCCGAAGTGGCAGTCTCATGACGATGGACATGCGACGCATGGTCATGACAATCACGGCCACGGCCATCATGCGCTGAACCCGCATGAATCGCCAAACGTCATGCTCATTCCTTTGTACGTGCTGGCGCTCGGTGCCGTTTTTGCTGGCTTGTTATTCAAGGACGCATTCATCGGCGCTAAGGTTGCCGAGTTCTGGCGTACCTCTTTGTACTTTGCCAAGGGCAACACGATCCTTGAGGACATGCATCACATCCCCGGCTGGGTTGCGATGATTGCTACCGTAATGATGGGCCTCGGCTTCCTCATTGCAATCTGGATGTATGCCTTCTCGCCGGGGAGTGCGGAGCGCCTGGCCCAGCAGCATCAGCCGCTGTACCGGTTCCTTTTGAACAAGTGGTACTTCGACGAATTGTACGACATCGTTTTCGTAAAGCCTGCCTTCTGGATCGGACGCCTGTTCTGGAAGGGAGGCGATGGCCGGATTATCGACGGTATTGGTCCTGATGGGGTCTCGGCCCGTGTCATTGATGTGGCAGGTCGCGTCGTGAAACTGCAGTCGGGTTATCTCTATCATTACGCCTTCGCCATGCTGATTGGCGCAGCGGCGTTCATCACCTGGTTTCTGCTGGGCGGGGTGCACTGATGTTCGGGTTTGGAATTCTAACCGGCCTTCTGGTCCTGCCTCTCGTCGGCGCCGCCTTCATTCTGATGCTGCGCGGTCAGGATCATGCGACCCTGCAGAACGTGCGCTGGGCAGCGCTGCTGACCACTTTGATCACTTTCGCTCTGTCGCTTTATGCCTGGAGCATGTTCGATACCGGCAACGCCGGTTTCCAGCTGGTTGAGCAGAAAGCGTGGATCGGCGGCGGCATCTCCTACAAGCTCGGCGTCGATGGCATGTCGATGCCCTTCATCCTGCTGACAACCTTCCTGATGCCGATCTGCATCCTGGCGTCGTGGGAAAGCATCGACAAGCGCGTACAGGAATACATGGTCGCCTTCCTCGTGCTGGAAACGCTTATGATTGGCGTCTTTTGCGCACTGGATCTCGTGCTGTTCTACCTGTTCTTCGAAGCTGGCCTCATCCCGATGTTCCTGATCATCGGCATCTGGGGCGGCAAGCGCCGGGTCTATGCCAGCTTCAAGTTCTTTCTTTATACTCTGCTTGGCTCGCTGCTGATGCTGCTGGCCATCCTGCAGATGTATTCCATCGCCGTAACGACAGATATTACCGTGCTTCTTAAAACGAAGTTCGATCCGTCGTTGCAGACCTGGTTGTGGCTGGCCTTCTTTGCATCCTTCGCGGTGAAGATGCCGATGTGGCCGGTGCATACATGGCTGCCGGATGCGCACGTTGAGGCGCCGACGGCAGGATCGGTCATTCTGGCCGGCATTCTGCTGAAGATGGGCGGCTACGGCTTCATCCGCTTCTCGCTGCCGATGTTCCCCGACGCCTCGCAATATTTTGCGCCTTTCGTCTGGACGCTTTCGGTCATCGCGATTGTCTACACTTCGCTTGTTGCGCTGGTTCAGGAGGACATGAAGAAGCTGATTGCCTATTCGTCTGTTGCACATATGGGCTTTGTCACCATGGGCCTGTTCGCCATGAATGCGCAGGGCGTGCAGGGAGCTATCTTCCAGATGATCAGCCACGGCCTGGTGTCGGGAGCGCTGTTCCTTTGTGTCGGTGTCGTCTATGACCGCCTGCATACGCGCGAAATCGCTGCCTTCGGCGGGCTCGTTCGCAACATGCCGGTCTATGCCGTCATCTTCATGATCTTCACCATGGCGAATGTCGGCTTGCCGGGAACCTCCGGTTTTGTTGGAGAATTCCTGTCGCTGCTAGGCGTCTTTGCCGCCAACAGCTGGGTGGCGCTGATCGCCACCAGCGGTGTCATCTTCTCCGCAGCTTATGCGCTGTTCCTATACCGGCGCGTCATTTTTGGCGTACTGGACGAGGCAAACCTGAAGCTGGCAGCGATGAAGGACGTGAACGGGCGGGAACTTGCCTGCCTCGCGCCGCTTGTTGTCTTGACAATCTATTACGGCGTGCAGCCGGGGCCGGTGCTCGACGCCTGCGCCGCCTCCGTCGATCTGCTGATCAAGAACTATCAGGCTGCGCTGTCGGTAACCAAGTCGGTCGCCATGGTGGCGTATTAGTATTTATCGCGGCGGTTCCGGCACGGTGTGACGGCCCGCTGCGTTTGAGAAAACAGATCAGCCTGCCTGCCGGCGCTGCTGCCGGTTACAGGTCTGTCCAGGAACGAAACGATGACGAATTTGTCTTTTGCTCTGGCCCATTCCTTTCCCGAGATCATCATGGCGCTCGGCGCGCTTTTGCTGTTGATGCTCGGAGCTTTCGGAGCGGGAAAGCGGGACTGGATCATCTCCGAGGTCGCCATCGTTGTCCTGGGCATCGCCTTCCTGTCCATTCTGTTTGGCATTGAAGGGCGGGCTGTAATCTGGGATGGCGCCTTTGTAGACGATGCCTTCGGCCGCTTCATGAAAATGCTGGCGATCGGCGGCGCGCTCGTCTCGCTGTTGCTGTCGCGCGAATTCATGGCGCGCAACGGCATTGACCTGTTCGAATTCCCGGTACTCGTCGTGCTGGCGACGCTCGGCATGTCGATGCTGATTTCCGCAAACTCCCTGATTGCTCTTTATCTCGGTCTCGAGTTGATGAGCCTTGCGCTTTACGTGATTGCGGCATTCAACCGAGACAATGAGCGCGCTTCGGAAGCCGGCCTCAAGTATTTCGTGCTGGGTGCGCTGTCCTCCGGCATGCTGCTCTACGGTTGTTCGCTGATCTACGGCTTTGCCGGCACGGTCTCCTTCCCCGGTATCGCCGCGGCGCTCAAGGGTCAGGTATCCGTTGGCGTGGTGTTCGGCCTCGTGTTCGTGTTCGCCGGGCTGGCCTTCAAGATGTCGATGGTGCCCT
>JAPOIA010000324.1 GCA_029979185.1 Alphaproteobacteria bacterium
GAGTGCGGCAGTAATGTCATCGGTCAGCCGGTCGAGCTCTTCCGGCGGAATGGCAGGCGCACGCGACAGATCCGGCCTGTTCGGCTGGAATTCCCGCGGTTCGGCAGCGGATGTGGATTCAGTCATGACGCACCTTTACGAGAACATGGCTTCGACGCGCTTAAGCGCCTCGGCGAGAATATCAATCTCTTCCAGCGTATTGTAGAGCCCGAACGAGGCCCGGCAGGTCGATGTTACACCAAACCGCTGCAAAAGCGGCATTGCGCAATGGGTGCCGGCGCGAACCGCGACGCCTGACCGATCGATCACCGTCGCTACATCATGAGCGTGTGCGCCCCTGATCTCGAACGAGATGATACCGCCCTTGTCGCGGGCATTGCCAAACATGCGCAGCGAATTGATCTTCAATAACTGCTCATGGGCATAGTCGCGCAACCGGTTCTCGTGCGCAGCGATGTTATCGCGGCCGAGCTCCATCACGTAATCCAGAGCAGCGCCAAGACCGATGGCCTGTACGATCGGCGGCGTCCCGGCCTCGAAGCGGTGCGGCGGTGTATTATAGGTCACGGTGTCGAGCGTGACTGTCTCGATCATCTCGCCGCCACCTTCATAGGGCGGCAAAATATCGAGCCATTTGCTCTTGCCATAAAGCAGGCCGATACCGGTCGGGCCGTAGAGTTTGTGGCCAGTGACAATATAGAAATCAGCGTCCAGCTCCTGCATGTCGACCGGCATGTGCACGGCCGCCTGCGATCCGTCAACGACCACCGGAATGCCGCGGGCATGCGCCATGTCGACGACCTGTTTCACCGGCACGACCGTGCCAAGCACGTTCGACATGTGCGTTATCGCCACGACTTTGGTGCGCGGCGTCAGCAATTTTTCAAATTCGTCGATCAGGAAATTTCCATCATCATCTACCGGCGCCCATTTGATCAAAGCACCATGGCGTTCGCGATAGAAATGCCAGGGAACGATGTTGGAATGATGCTCCATGATCGACAGAACAATCTCGTCGCCCTCGCCTATCTCAATATGGCGACCGAGCACCGAGGCAACCGTGTTCAACGCGCCGGTTGCCGAGCGGGTGAAGATTACGTTCTCCACCTGCGGTGCATTCAGGAAAACGCGAGCGCTTTCGCGGGCCGCTTCGTAGGCGTCCGTGGCCGCATTGGCGAGATAGTGCAGGCCGCGATGGACGTTGGCGTATTCATGCTCATAGGCATGCACCATGCGCTGGATGACCTGCCGCGGCTTCTGCGCCGAAGCGCCATTGTCGAGATAGACCAGCGGCTTGCCGTAAGGCTTTTCGGCAAGGATGGGAAAATCCGCACGGACCTTGTCGAGGTCATAGGGCGTGTTGACGGCGTCCATCAGACGGTCCTTCCAATCAGCCAGCTGCGCAGGCGCTCCGCAAGCTCTTCCCGAAGCTGCTCATGCGCAACACGCTCGATGACATCCGCACCGAACGCTTCCAGCAGCAGGGCTTCTGCCTGCGGACGTGGCAAGCCCCTCGCCATGGCATAGAACAACTGCTGGGGATCGAGCGAGCCGCAGGTGGCGCCATGGCCGCAGGCGACGTCGTCAGCGAATATCTCCAGCTCCGGCTTGTTATACATGGCCGCATCATCACTGAGCAGAATGGTCTGCGACTTCATTGCACCGTCGGTCTTTTGTGCTTCCCTGGCAACGGAGATCCGGCCTTGGAATACGCCCGTACCGGCGCCTTCGACGATCTGCTTGAAGTATTCGCTGCTCCGGCAATCGGGGTGGACGTGTTCTACGACGAGCGTCGTGTCCATGTGATCCTTGTTACGCACCAGCGCGAGACCGGACAAATCGAGACTGGCGTCTGCCCCATCGAAGCGCGCAAATATCTGGCGACGCACGAAAGCGCCGGTGTCAAGCAGGCCAAACGAAGAAAAATGCGCCTTCTCGCCAATGGTCGCCAGTAGCGAGTGAACATGCAGCTGCTGGTCGCCCTGCCCTTCGGCAATCCAGACATGGGCCACGTCAGCATTGTCGCCAGTGCGGATCACCAGTGCATTGTTGGCCTGCAGCGCGGCATCGCCGGAGTGAACATGGCGTTCGACAATCGTTGCTGTGGCCCCTTGTCCGGCGCGTACAAGCGAGCGGGCAAAGATTGCAGCATCGCTGGCACGCGTTGCTAACGAAACGATTTCAACTGGCGCATCGATCTTCGCTTCCGCCGGGATATCGATGACGACACCGCCAGCCATCAGTGCCGCATTCAGATCCAATGTTGCATCGCCAGCTCCGCAACCGTCGCCAGTCAGGTCGCGAACCAGGCCTGCATCCGCGCTGGCGAGGGTGTACTCCAGAGCGGTTACAATCACCTGTGGTGATGCAGCAAAAGAAGCGAGTTCCGGCTGGTAGATGCCATCGACGAGAACGATCCGCGTCGTCGATAGCGGCAGCCCCGCCAGTAACTGACGCGCGCGGTCCAGCGCTGCCTTGCCGGGCGCAATAGCAACTGGCAGAGCCGAGCGGATGGCGGCGCGCAAATCGGTATAGTGCCAGGCCTCTACGCGGCGGTTGGGCAGGCCTGAAGCATTGAACCGTCCGAACGCATCGCCGCGCAATGCAGCAATGGCGCCATCGCCAGGCAGCGCGGCATGCCTCTGCGCAAACTGCTGCGAGAGAGCCGTTTCCGCTTCGCTAGCCTTGCGTGCAATCCTGTTTGTCATGGTCTTTTCCATTTCTTCGCCACGCACCGCTTATGCAGCCGCGGCGATGAAATCCTTGTAACCGCTCTTTTCCAGTTCCAGCGCCAGTTCCGGCCCGCCACTGCGCACGACACGGCCATTGGCAAGCACATGGATCACATCAGGCTTGATGTATTCCAGCAGGCGCTGATAGTGCGTGATGACAAGAAACGACCGCT
>JAPOIA010000325.1 GCA_029979185.1 Alphaproteobacteria bacterium
GGAAGCCAAGGGCGCGTCACCCCATCACCGCGCTGGCGAGGCACGCTTGCGCAATGGATATTTTTCGAGGTCGAGAGCGTCCGATACCCGCCATTCCCAGACGACATTCCCCTCCCGGTCCACCTCCCGCAAAACGTCTTCGTAAACGCCGCCATCGGAATGTTCCGACCCCGGCTCGCCGCCCTTGAACTTTTTCGCCTTTTCGACGGGCACAAGGCTCCAGGCCAGATACACCACGTTGCCGTTGGGAGCCGGTTGCAGATCGTGGTGCTGGAAATGGTCGATGTGTTCCCAGACGATGTGCCCGGCCCAGTCCATTTCAACGATACGCCCTGCCGCAGCATTGAGTTTCGGACCTTCCGGCGTCCGCATAGACACAAGCAGGTTTCCGTTTGGCAGAAGCTGCCCGTAATTGCCAAGTACGGCAGGCAACCGCCAGTGATGGGCAATATCACCGCCTTCACCGAGGAGGAATATTTCGCGCCCGCCGGTCGGCCCAAATAGCACATACCCGGGCTGCATCCGGCCAGGCTCGCGTAGAGTGACGCCATATTGAAGAACACGCATGGGGTCTCCTCGATCGTAAAAAATCAGGACAGACTCAAAACAAATGCCGTCGCGAAAAGGCCTGCAACAGCGTTTCACCATTGCAGGCCAAGTTTGCTCTGAGTTTATCAGGTCGCTTATTCGGCTGCCTGGCGGCCCTTGCCGCTGCGAACCTGCTCGACGATAGCCTTGAACTCATCGTCGGTCAGGATATCGCGCTTCTGGATGCCGGTCTGCTTGACGATATCGAGGATTTCCCCGACCTGTTCGTCGCTCGCTTCGCCAAGGCCCAGCTGATCCATCTTGAAGGTGATCGACATCTTGCCGCTCTTCTTACCGAGCACAACCTCACCGACACGGCCGGTAAAGGCCGGATGGGTACCGAACATCACTAGCGGATCGTTCATCACGAAGTTGATGCCGATGCCGCTCTCGCGGGTGAAGTTGCCGGAACCGAGCAGCGGCTTGTTGCGATGGATCGGCACATTGGCGCATTGCGAGACGAGTTCCGCCAGTTTCGGTAGCTGGTCGAATTTGTATCCGGTCTCGTAGCCGTACAGCAGATCGAGACAGATCATCAACTCCTCCATGGCTGCATTGCCGGTGCGCTCGCCAAGGCCATTGGCGCAGGAATGCACGACTTCCGCGCCCGCGGTTACGGCAGCCAGCTCCGTCGCAACGCCCATGCCGAAATCGTTGTGTGTGTGGATTTCGATCTTCAGGCCGGTCATCTTCTTGACCCAGCGGACCATGTACTTGATCGCTTCCGGCGTGGCGCAGCCCATGGTGTCGACGATGCCGATGGAGTCCGGCGGTGCTTCGCCCATGATCCCCTTGCAGAGGTTTTCCAGGTCCTCGGGACGGGCGCGGGTCGTATCATAGGGGAAGAACACGGCGTAGAGGCCGTTCTCCTTTGCGTAATTGATAATCGGCGCGGTCTTGTCGAGAACGTCCTTCCAGGTCCATTTGAACTGGGTCGTCAGTTTCGGGTAGCCGATCGGCACCTCAATGATAACGCCGTTGGCGCCGCACTCCAGCGCCATATCGATGTCGGCCTTCATGGCGCGGGCGAAGGTGAAGATTTTCGATTTCAGGCCCATCTTGGAAATGATCTTGATGGCCTCCTGGTCCTGCGGGGACACCGCCGGCATGCCGGCCTCGATACGTGCGATGCCAACGTCGTTCAGCGCCTGGGCGATCTTCACCTTGTCGTCTACGGAAAAGACGATGCCGGGAGTCTGCTCGCCATCGCGCAGGGTGGCGTCATGTATCTCGACCTTCGGCGGCAGCTCAAAGCTCTTGCGGACCTCTGGCAGGAAATTGAACGGGCTGGTCCAGTATTCCCCTTCCTTGAAATAATTCTCGCGCATTGTTTTCTCCTTGGGTTACCTTCTGGTCCATAGCAGCCGGAGCGACCCGATCATGTCTGACGATGCGGACCCAGATTGTTGCGGCCTGTTTAGCGATTCCCGGCGCCTTTATCCAGCGGCCTGCAGGGATGTTTTCAATGAATTCTGGTCCGTCTCCTAGCCGAAGGCAACGGATTTCTCGTCCATGCTGCGCAGGAAGTTTGGCGGGACGCAATCCTGCGCTATAAACCGGCGATAACGCGCGGATATGTAAAGGCAGGCTCATGCGTCCCATCGCCCTCGGCTATATCGTTGTCAGCACCCAGAACCTTGCCGACTGGGCGCACTATGGCACGAGTCAGCTTGGCCTGCAGCGCATAGATCGCAGTGGCAAGACGCTGGCCTTCCGCATGGACGACCGCAAGCAGCGTGTCGTTGTACACGAGGACGGCGGCTCGACCATATCCGCCTATGGCTGGGAAATGGCCGATGCGGCGGCGATGGACGCGCTGGCGGCCCGGGTCGAGGCATCCGGCATCCGGGTGGAACGGGCCTCGCGGGCGCTTGGCAACGAACGGCATGTTGCGGACATGGTGGTCTTCGCCGATCCGGGCGGCAACCGGATCGAGGCTTTCCACGGGCCGGCCATCGCCAGCGACCCGTTCACCGCCGGGCGCAATATCGCCGGTTTCCGTACCGGGGCGCTGGGACTGGGCCATGCGGTACTTAACTCGACCAATCCAAAGCCACTGATCGCCTTCTACCGCGACGTGATGCAATTCGGCGTGAGCGACTACTACGACCAGCCGTTCACCGGCTGCTTCTTCCATGTCAATCCACGCCACCATTCGTTCGCGATTTTCGAGCACGACAAGACCATGGTGCATCATGTGATGATGGAATATTTAAGATATCTATGAAATCTTGTTTTGCGTCTATAGCAACACCATCATAAATTTTTGATCTATGACTCATTTCCATAATAGACATGCCTGAGTCACC
>JAPOIA010000326.1 GCA_029979185.1 Alphaproteobacteria bacterium
GATCCATCGTCTGCTGCGATCAACCCACCAAACCAATCCCGCCTGAAGAGAAGGAGCGTATGATGAAAAGTAAATTGGTTCCGTTCGCTGCTGCAGCTTTTGCTGCCATATGCGCCCTGCCGCTTACCGCGAGTGCGGCGGAGAAATTTGTATTCGCCTGGACGCCCAATCCGCAGACGCCACAGGTCGATGTTGCGCTGGCCAAGGGTTATTTCAAGGACGCCGGTCTCGACATGAAGCTGGTTGCCTTCGCTTCCGGCCGGGAGGGCTTCGAGGCGCTCATCGGCGGCCAGGTCGACGTTACGTTCATGGCGGAGTTTCCTGCTGCCATCGGTATTCTGCGCGGCCAGAAATTCGGGATTGTCGGCGATCTCGCCCGTTTTCGCGGTTCCCGCATTATCGGTAACGGCAAGGCGACTCAGCTCCAGTCGCCCAAGGATCTGGCCGGCCTGAAGCTCGGCACGACGCTTGGAACCAATGTCGATTTCTATCTCAAGGAAGTGCTGGCAAAGGCCGGCGTCAAGGCGACGGTTGTCAATGCTTCGCCGGGCGATCTCGTGCCGGCGCTGGTGCGCGGCGATATTGCGGCAGCGACCATGTTCCCGACATTCTATGGCGTTGCGAAGAAAGCGCTTGGCGCGAACTATCGCGAGTTGCGCAGTAGCGCTTACAGTCCGCATTTCATCCTGGCGGCTTCGGACAGTGTCCTGACCAAGCGTCCGAAGGTTTTGCAGGCGTTTATCGGCGCTCTGGCGAAGGCCGATGCTGATGTAAAGGCCAATCCTTCGGCTGCACAGGATGCGGTGCTGAAGAACCTGAAAGCTGCCATGCCGAAGGACGCACTGGCAGCGATGTGGAAGGATGTTGAGATCGGCATGGTGCTGAACAAGGAATTGTTCGACCTGTTGAAGGCGCAAACGGCCTGGATCGTAAAGCAGGGCAATATCAAGGCAAATGTGCCAACGGACGCAACCATCCGTGCCGCGTTTGCAGACGGCCCGTTGAAGGCAGTCAATGGGGCGGCCGTTTCGTTGCCCTGAGGCAAGACGCATAACGAACGGGCCGGTGCGGTTTACCACTCTGGCCTTTTTATTTTCTATCGCCCGATCAGCGGCATCACCTTGTCGGCGAATTGCTGCAGCCCGTCCTGCATGGGGTGGAACTGCAGCATCAGGCAGGACATACCCATGTCTTCGTAACGCCTGATGCGGTCGGCGATGATTTGCGGTGTGCCGACGAGCCCCGCGCCGAGAGACTTGATGGCGACATTGTGTTGCGGATTGCCTTCAAACCGGTGTAGGTCCGCGACGATTGTATCGACGTCATCCCCGCATGCGAGATAGGTGCTGATGCCAAAACCGATTTTGCGCCCGTGGGACGCCGCGCGTGCCTGCATGTCCTTGATGTCGGCGGATATGCGGGATGCATTTGCCGCATAGGCGTCGATACCGGGGCGGTATTCGGTGAACCAGAGGTCGCATTCGCGCGCGACTATGTCTTTGCCTCTCGTGTCGGCGGTTGCGGCATAGACTGGCGGTCTTGGCCGCTGGAGTGTCTTGGTCGCCATTGAGGCGTTCGTCGCACTGTAAAATTTTCCTTCGATGGTGAAGTCCTCTTGCTCCCACATGGCTTTCAGCACGCGGATGAATTCATCAACGCGAGTGTAGCGATCGTCGCCATCCTCGTCCCAGCCCTTCCAGGCGTTGTTTCCGTAGAGGGCGAATTCATGGGCCCTGTTGCCGGGTACTACATTGATCATGAAGCGCCCTCCGCTTAACCGGTCTATGGAGGCGCCGATCTTGGCGGTGAACTGCGGGTTGAGAATTCCCGAATGAACTGCGCACATGATATTGATCCGGCTGGTTTCTATTGCGAGAGCCGAGGCGACGACCCAGGCTTCCGGATCGGGAGCGACCAGCCGCTCGGCAACCAATGTCAAATCGAAGCCGATGTCCTCGGCAAGACGCGCCGTGTCGCGCATGAACGTTTAGGCAAGATCCCGTTCGCCGCTCTTGCCCTGAACCGTCAGGTTCGCGAGAGCCTGATCGATCGCTGGCTCGGGACGGATGCAGTAGGAGAACAGAGTCCAGATGCCCAGGTCCATTGTGTTCCCTCTGTTGATTTTTTCACAGCCTATCCAGAATCGATTGAGCAGGCCACAAAGAAAAAGGCCGCATGAGGGCATGCGGCCATGAGGGTGCGCGAAGCCGAAATTTCAGCGCTTATTTCTTGTCCTTCTGCACTTTCGGCTTGACCTTGAGGTCCGGCTTCAGCGAGCCGGCAGCGCGTAGCTTCTCGACAAGTTCCTTTGGGGTTGCGAAGGCTTCCTTCAACGTTGCCAGCATTTCCTCGCCGGTCATCGGATTGATTTCCTGCTTCTGCTTTTTCGCATCGGCCAGAAGCGCCGGATCCTTCATTGTTGCGTTGAAGGCATCGCGCAGGGCGCGCACGCGCGCGGCGGGCACTTCGGGGGCGACAAACAATGGCCGTCCGAGTTCGAAGGCGGTGAACTGCAACCGCAGCAGACGCTTGGTTTCCTGATTGTCCGTCAGATCCTGGATCAGCGGAACGTCCTTGAGCTCGGGATGCTTTTTCAGTCCCTGCTGGTAAAGCATGACGATCTTGCCGCTTTTGACAAGGCGATCGTATTTTGGTTTGAGGCTGGTCCAGGAATAGGTGCCTCGCCCGTCCACCTCGCCGCGCAACATGGCAAGGTCCATCTGGCTGCCGCCGGGATAGCCTGCGATGACGCGATATTTGAAACCCATGAGGTTGCGCAGGATGTAGGGGACGACCACGCTTTCGGTGCCGACACCGGTGCCAGCGACCACCACTTCGCGCTTGCGCAAATCTTCCCATGTCTTGATGCCTTTGCCGGCATTGACGACGGCC
>JAPOIA010000327.1 GCA_029979185.1 Alphaproteobacteria bacterium
GAAGTCGTCCCGCAGCAGACACAACCCAGCTAGCTTTGGACGGCAGGTTCGCTTCCCGGTCACGGGACGCCCGCTGCAGGATCAATGACAGCGGCGCATTCGCGCGAACGATATTTCGCCAAAAAATGTTTCTATGGGATTGTTCTACTCTGTCCCTGACGCACGTCGGTGATTCGCCCTTGCCTTGCGCGGGATGACGCGGACCTGTCGCGCAGCGGGTTGCTTTGACCGCACCATTCAGGAATGCGATTGGAGAGACCATCCGGCGCAAGGGTCCGGCCCGATCAAATCCATGGAACCGAATGTCTGACAACGCCCAACGTCTCTTCCTGAGCATCGCTCCCGATCCTTCCATCCTCGAACGGCTGGAGCCATTGCTGGACAATTCGGCGGTAGCCTGCGTGCTGATCGCTGCGGCAGCAGGCGAGGCCATGCCCGCAACTCAGGAACTGGCGCCCATGGTATCGGCGCTGCAAAAATCGGATATCGCGGTGCTGTTCACAGACCCGGAAGTGGCCGGTGAGACAGGGGCCGACGGCATTCATGTGGCGATGGGCAAGGGCGGCGATCTGGGCGCGGTCGAAAAAGCCCTGCGCATGATGAAGCCTGATCGTATTGTCGGCATCGGCGGCTTGTTCACCCGGCACGGCGCCATGACGGCCGGCGAAAGCGGCGCTGACTACGTAATGTTTGGCGAACCTGCCCCGGACGGCCACGTGCCGCCCTTTGGCGAAACGCTCGATATGGCCAGCTGGTGGAGCGAGGTTTTCACCATTCCCTGTGTCGCCAATGTCGCCGATATCGAGAAGGTGGAGATCATGGCGGCATCTGGCTGCGACTTCGTCGGCATGCGTATCGAATCGGGGCAGTCAGCCGATGCAATCAGGGCAATCGTCGAGCGCGCAACCCTGGCTTTGCAGGTGACCATCTGATGCGGGCGAATATTGCAACACTCCTGGTATGTCTGGCAGCTCCTGTAGCGGGCCTTCCTGCGGTCGTGCTGGCGCAAACCCCGACCGTGGCCGGGGCGAGCCAAACGCCGGGAGGCGAGGCTGCGGGCAGGAGCACACCGGTCACTCCGGGGAAACCGGCGGCCGCTGCCGATGGTGGCACCAATTCCGCAGCATCAATTCCATCGTCAGTGCCTTCCGCTGCCGCCAGACCACCTGGCAAACCACAGGAACAGGTGGACTGGCGCAAGACACGCCTGCCGACGGATGCGGCGTATGCGGCGTTCCAGCGCGGATATTTCCTGACCGCGTTCAGGGAGGCAACAAAGCGTATCGAGGCCGGCGGCCCCAATGCCGCCGCAGCCATGACGCTGATCGGTGAACTCTACCGCGACGGTCTCGGCTTTCGCGAGAACCCGGTCGAAGCCGCCCGCTGGTACGCCCTGGCGGCGAAACGGGGTGACGCCCAGGCGGCCTTTGCGCTTGGCCGCGCCTATCTCGCAGGAGAGGGCGTAAAGAAAGACACCGCCAAGGCAAAGGAATTCTTCGAACAGGCCGCCGGGAAAAACGTCGGCGCGGCACTCTATAATCTCGGCATCATGGCCATGGAGCCTACAAAGGACAAGCAGGGGGAGATCGTCGATTTCCGCGCAGCCGCCAATTTGTTCGAACGGGCTGCTGCCGAGGGCGATCTCGACGCAACCTATTCCCTGGCGCTGCTCTACCGTAGCGGCCGCGGTGTCCCAAAGGATGACACAAAAGCGGCAGAACTCCTGAAGCAGGCGGCCGATCAACATCATCTCGTAGCCGAAACCGAATATGCCATTGTCCTGTTCAATGGAAAAGGGGTCCGAAAGGACGAGGCAGCTGCCGCCAAGTATTTCATAAAGGCAGCGTGGCGCAATTCGCCGGTAGCCCAGAACCGTCTTGCCCGCATGTATGCCGCCGGTCGAGGCGTCAAGCGCGATATCATGAACGCCATGAAATGGCACATCATCGCGCGCGCCAGCGGCGTCAAGGACAAATGGCTCGACGACAAGCTACGGACGCTGACCCGCACCCAGCGCCAGCTCGTGAACGAACAGGTGCGCAAGTTCGCCACCAAATAGGCGGCGCCAGAGACTGCGCTTGTAAACCGTGATCGCAACATGCACATCCCGAGACAGTAAATGTGCCCGGCTTGTGGCGCTTGACGCTTGACCATCTGCCCGATGACAGGCACATGGTTGGCGCCGCATGCACGCAGGCGCGCATATTCTGCGGCGTGGCCGGCGTGCATCCTGTTTTGCTGCAAAACCAAATCCCCAAGGCCCTGCAATGATCCGTTCCGCCCTGATGAATGTCATGACCGCCGCCGCTATCAAGGCAGCACGCGGGCTCAAGCGCGATTTCGGCGAGGTCGAAAATCTGCAGGTCTCGGTCAAGGGACCGGGCGATTTCGTCACCGCCGCCGACAGGCGCGCCGAGAAGACCATCCAGGACGAATTGACCAAGGCACGGCCGGGATATGGCTTCCTGATGGAAGAGGCTGGTGAGGTCGAAGGGTCGGACAAGAGCCATCGCTGGATCATAGACCCGCTCGACGGGACCACGAATTTTCTGCACGGATTGCCAATTTTCGCGATTTCGATAGCCCTTGAACGCGAAGGACAGCTGGTCGCCGGACTGATCTACAATCCCGTCACCGACGACATGTTCATCGCCGAAAAGGGCCAGGGCGCCTATCACAACAATCGCCGTTTGCGCATCGCCCAGCGGAACGACATGTCGACGGCGCTGATCGGCTGCGGGGTGCCCCATCACGGCAAGGCCCGGATGCATCCCCAGTTCAAGGCAGAACTCGCCGCCGTCATGAGCAAGGCTCACAATATCCGCCGCCTTGGCGCCGCCTCGCTCGACCTCGCCTTCGTAGCTGCCGGGCGGCTCGACGCCTACTGGGA
>JAPOIA010000328.1 GCA_029979185.1 Alphaproteobacteria bacterium
TTGTCGTTTGCCAACGAGTCGGGGGAATTCGTCTGGAACATGGCGAACTGGGACTTGCGCGAACAGATGAACCTCACATCGGCGGAACTCGAAAGAGGCCATAGCGAATTCGACTATGCCAAACTCGAGATGGCGCCCTGCAACATCGTAAAGGCGCCGCGCGTCGCCGCAAGCCCTGTCTCCTTCGAATGCAAGGTCGCGAAAATCATGCCTCTCGTTGACGCCAGCGGCAACGAGATGAAGAACCACGTCATGTTCGGCGAGGTCGTTGGGATCCATCTGGACGAGGCTTACATTGTCGACGGCAGGGTCGATACGGCAGCCATGCGCCCCATCGCCCGCTGCGGTTATCACGACTATGCGGTCGTGACCGAACTGTTCGAGATGAAGCGGCCGGTGCTGTAATCCGGCCAATGCTGCTTGCACTCAACCCGTCGGGAATGTGGCCGGTTTGCTTTCGGTCAATGCACCCTCCCCGGCTGCGCCCTAACGAATTGTTCGATGCATTCTCGCAACTAGTCTGCAGCCCTGAACATATATCGGGCGGGCTAAGGTGCGCGCTTCGGGAAACACTGTGCTCTTCAGTATTGCAATCATCGCGGCGTCACTTGCAACTGGCCTGTGGCTCTTCCGCGCGCCGGTGACCTCCTCGCGTACATGGCATGCCATGATAACGCCGCTCGCCTCGATAATCGGCAGCGGCTTTCTGGTCCTTGGTCCGGTCCTCAACATGTCCTACGGGGACTATTCGCCCCTGGCGATGGCGGGCCTGTGCGCCGGAGCCTATCTGTTCGGTTCGGCCGTGCGGTTCAACATCGCCACACTTGCCGAAGCCAGCCCGCAACGGTCGCGGCGGGAATACGCGCTGGAAACCGCAGCCTCCTGGTCGCTGGCTTTCGCCTATGTCATTTCGGTAGCCTACTATCTGAACCTCTTTGGTTCCTTCGGCATCAGCCTGACCGGGGCAAAAGATCTCGTCTGGGCGAAACTCCTAACCAGCGCCACCTTTGTGCTGATTCTCGCAACCGGCTGGTATCGCGGATTCGAATGGCTGGAAAAGCTCGAATACGTTTCCGTCGCCATCAAGCTGTCCATCATCGCCGGCCTGCTTGTCGGCCTGCTGGCCTATTTCTTCGACCAGTTCCAGCACCACGCCCTCGTGTTCAATCACCCGCAGAAAACCGGTTGGGCAGCGATAACGCTGGCCTTCGGTCTTCTCGTTACGGTCCAGGGCTTTGAAACCTCGCGCTATCTCGGAAACGAATACGACGTGGGCACACGCATCCGCTCGATGAAACTGGCGCAATGGGTCTCCTCCGCCATCTACATGATCTACATCGGCCTGATCGCCTATGTCTTCAGCGACTTTGGCAACAAGCCCAACGAGACCGCCGTCATCGACATGATGCGGGTCGTCGCCCCGGTACTGCCCTTCCTGCTGGTTGCCGCGGCCCTCAGCGCCCAGTTCAGCGCCGCGGTCGCGGATACCGGCGGATCGGGAGACCTGGTAGCGAAATTGACCGGCAACCGCCTGTCGACCCGCCATGGCTATGCGTTGCTCGTTGCCGCAGGCCTGCTGTTGACCTGGAGCTCTAACGTGTTCCAGATCATCAGTTACGCATCGCGCGCCTTTGCTCTCTATTACAGCCTGCAGGCGCTGATCGCTGCGACAATGGCCATGCGGCTGCAACGGCGCTCCCGCGCTTCGATCTACTTCTCACTTGCTTTTCTGGGCGCGCTGATCGTGATTTTCGGCGAGGCCGTGGAGGTCTAGCCGGAAATTGCGGCGATACGATCGAGCAGGCGCCGGGCCTGCCGCAGATGCGGCCGGTCGATCATCGCGCCATCGATGGCCAGAACGCCGGCTCCCGGATTGTCCGCAAACGCCGCCACGATCGCCCTGGCCCGTTCGATGTCTTCCGCCGGCGGCATGAAGACATCGTTGATGATGGCGACCTGCGCCGGATGGATCGCCATCTTGCCGGTAAAGCCGTCGCGCCGCGCTTCCACGCACTCACGGCGCAGCAGGGTCTCGTCACGAAAATTGGCGCATATCGTATCGACCGCCTCCACTTCCGCCGCCGCGGCGGCGAACAGCATCAGGTTGCGGGCCAGCTGAAACGGTGGCGAGAACTCGCCATTGGCAAGGCGATTGGTCTGCGCTCCGATATCGGCAGCAAGATCTTCAGCACCCCAGGTCATGGCCCGCAAGCGCCGGCTGGCGCCGCGATAACTGCCCATCGTGAAGATGGCGGCGGCTGTTTCCGTGGCGATCGGCAGGATACCGATCAAGCCATCTGAAAGGTCGTTTTCAGCTTCGCGTACGGCAAGCTTGGCGCCCAGATGCTGCACATCGGCGCCGCCACCGGCCTTCGGCAGCATGACGGCCCAGGGTGCGCAGGGAGCAACCGCATCAAGGTCGGCCTCCGCAAGCCCGCTGTCGAGCGCATTGATCCGCACCAGCAAGCGCGGTGTTCCCGCGCGTCCGCCATGCGCCTGCAGAAATTCGGCCGCGCCCATTCTGGCACTTTCCTTTGCCAGGGGAGCGATGGAATCCTCCAGATCGAGGATCAGCGCATCGGCGCCGCTTTCCAGTCCTTTGGCCAGCTTGCGCGGACTGTCTGCGGGAACGAAAAGCAGGGAGCGCATGGTCGATACCGAAAGGAAAAATTGCTCAAGCAGGACGCTTGAGGATGAAGGCATTGCGCCGGGTCTCACCAACCAGCTTGCCATCCTGGTTGAAGGCACGATGGTGGAATTCGACTATTCCGGCATCCGGACGAGATTTGGATTCGCGTTTGCTAACGATTTCCGTCGTGCAATAGACCGTGTCGCCCTCGAACAGGGGATTGGGAAAACGCGTCTCGGTCATGCCGAGATTGGCGATGG
>JAPOIA010000329.1 GCA_029979185.1 Alphaproteobacteria bacterium
TGGAATCCTGGCCCACCCTCGCCAAGGAAGAAGTAGCCGAAAGGCTGATCGAACTCCTGGCAAAGGAGTACAGGGCAACATCAAGAAAAAGGAGGCGTCCTTGACAGTACCGGTCATTATCAAGCGTCTGCCTTCCGGCTCGGACCTGCCTTTACCAGCCTATCAGAGCGAGGGGGCTGCGGGGTTCGACCTTATGGCGGCGATACCTGATGGCGAGCCAATTACAATCGCGCCTTTCGCACGCCAGCTGATTCCAACCGGTCTGGCAATGGAAATTCCCCAGGGCTACGAGGGCCAGGTGCGCCCGCGCTCCGGCCTGGCTCTTCGCAATGGTGTAACGGTGCTCAATACACCGGGCACGATCGATAGCGACTACCGCGGCGAGGTCGGCGTTATCCTCATCAATCTCGGCACGGATCCGTTCGAAGTGAACCGCGGACTGCGTATTGCACAAATGGTGATTGCGCCGGTAACGCGGGCCGATCTACAGGACAGGCCGATTCTTGGCGAGACCGGACGCGGTGAAGGCGGTTTCGGCTCCACTGGACTTTCCGCGGCAAAGGGGAGAGACATGCAATGAACCTGCTGCCCAGACGCTGCACACTGGCTATTGCTGCCGTAATCGACATAGCGATTCATGCCCGTCCGACGCCTGTAGCGGCAAAGGCGCTGGCTGCCCGGCACAACCTGCCCCCCCGGCATCTGGAATCCCTGCTGCAGTCGCTGGTCCGGGCTGACATCCTCAAGGGCGTCCGCGGACCGAAAGGCGGATACGAACTGGCGCGCGAAAGACGTCGCATCACAGCCGGTGAAATCGTCCGAGCCGCGCTGGCGGATCCAACCGAAGATGCCTCTGAAAACGACAATTCGAAACTGGCGACACTCGTGGTCAATCCGATCGCTGAAAAGGCCAGCAGCGACCTGCTTCGCCATCTTGATGCCGTTTCGGTCGAGGAGCTTTGCCAGTCTGCCGCAGAGCAAGCCGTATTCAGTACAGAACGGGTTGCGCCAGATTTTACGATTTAAATATGTGTAAAAAAAATTAATACGTAACGATGCGCGATTATGGTAAGCTTTCGCCATCAATCCAGTCAACACGGAGGTGACAGTGCCCGAGACAAGCAAAGCTGGCCGAGGCCGTATCTACAATTCCATCACCGATACCATTGGCGATACGCCGCTGGTGCGCCTGGACCGGCTGGCAGCCGAAAAGGGCATCAAGGCCAATCTTCTGGCCAAACTTGAATTCTTCAATCCCATCTCCAGCGTCAAGGACCGCATCGGCGTGTCCATGATCGATGCGCTGCTGGCATCGGGCAAGATCACCCCCGGCAAGACCGTTCTGGTCGAACCCACCTCGGGAAATACTGGCATTGCGCTTGCCTTTGTCGCTGCCGCCCGCGGCATCAAGCTGATCCTGGTAATGCCGGAATCGATGTCGATCGAGCGGCGGAAGATGCTGGCGCTTCTGGGCGCTGAACTTGAGTTGACCCCCGCGGCGCAAGGCATGAAGGGCGCAATCGCTCGCGCCGAGGAGCTGGTTAATGCCACACCGGGCGCAATCATGCCGCAACAGTTCGAGAATCCGGCCAATCCGGAAATTCACAGAAAGACCACGGCAGAAGAAATCTGGAACGACACGGACGGCGGAGTCGACGTCTTTGTATCCGGCATTGGTACAGGTGGAACCATCACCGGGGTCGGCCAGGTACTGAAAAAGCGCAAGCCGGACCTGCATATTGTCGCGGTTGAGCCGGAGGATTCCCCGGTCCTGTCCGGCGGCCAGGCTGGTCCGCACAAGATTCAAGGCATCGGCGCCGGATTTGTCCCTCCGGTTCTCGACCGCTCGGTTATTGACGAGGTGGTTACCGTCGGCAATCAGACAGCCTTCGACAATGCCCGCCTGCTGGCCCGTACCGAGGGTATCCCGGTCGGAATCTCTTCGGGAGCGGCCATTGCGGCAGCCCTGGAAGTCGGCGCGCGGCCGGAGATGGCGGGAAAGAATGTTGTCATCATCATCCCCTCCTTCGCCGAGCGCTACCTGTCGACTGCGCTGTTTGATGGCCTTTAGGGTTCTTTGCGGGCAAAGTTATTGACTATTGCGCCCAATGCCGCCTATAAGCCCGCAACTATCCCAGTCATGATAGACATCTGGTGTCCCGGCGTCCGGGCCACCGCCTTGTTATTCCGAGGATCTCGATGCCCAATACAGTTTCGGCCAAGAAAGCCGTCCGCAAGATTGCCCATAGAACTGCCGTCAATCGCGCCCGACGCAGCCTTATGCGTACCCAGTTGAGGAAAGTCGAAGAAGCAATAGCTACTGGCGATGCGGCGAACGCCCAGGCTGCACTCGACGTTGCCGGTCCGGTGCTGATGCGCTCGGCGCAGAAAGGTGTGGTTCACGCAAACACCGCGTCCAGGAAAATGTCCCGGCTGACGAAGCGGGTAAAAGCGCTGGCCCAGTAAGCGCGTCAAAGACAAATGCAAAAGAGCCCGGGCATACCGGGTTTTTTTGTGCCCTGATTTCGAAACTGCGACAAATATGCCAGCCACTTCGAACGATAAGCCGTTCGAAATATTGCCCTAGAAAAGCATGAATCCGGATGCCTCTAGATGGACAAATATCTCGTTATTGAATCAACGCGTTGTCATGTAAGTTTCGCAAATGCCGGCAAATGAGTGTCACAATGCAGACTCAATTTTTCGGGGCGTCAAAAAATAAAACGCGGCACGAAAGCCACCCTGCAAAAATCGACCATCTTCCCATAGGTGAATCAAGCCTTTATGCGAGTCAATAATTCGGCGGCCCGTGCAACAGTTGGTTTACCATTAGACCGTAATTTTCTCCGCCCTGAAATGCGCCGAATTATTGACT
>JAPOIA010000032.1 GCA_029979185.1 Alphaproteobacteria bacterium
GATCATCTGAAAGGCCGTACTAACCCGGCGATATATATTTCCGACGAACGCGATCTTCTGCTGGATCAGGGTGGCGGCATCGCGAAGGTGCTCGACCGGATCGGCGACGAACCGATCTTCGTTGCAAATACGGACGCCTTCTGGGTCGACGATGTGGAATGCAACCTGCAGCGGATGGCCCGGCAATGGGATCCGGAGAGGATGGATATTCTGCTATTGCTGGCGCCAGTAACCGGCAGTGTCGGTGTTGACTGGTCCGGCGATTTCTTCATGGAGGCCGACGGGCGGCTGGTGCGCCGTACAGGCAACCAGATCGCGCCGTTTGTCTACTCCGGTGTGGCGATCGTGAAACCGTCCTTGTTTCGTGGGGACAAACGTGAAAAATTTCCCCTGTCGCCTATACTGTTCGCCGCGGCAGAACGCGAAAGGCTCTATGGCGTGCGCCTTGACGGACGCTGGCTGCATGTCGGTACGCCGCAGGCGATAGACGAAGCAAATGCCGTGCTGGCAAGACAGGCGGCCTGACAGATACGGGAACCACAGGGGCTCATGCAGGACAAGGAAACAGAATACCTGCATGATCTATCGGTGGCTGGTGGGTCGACCGGCAAATCCATGCGGCTGTATTCAATACCTGCAGGCGTTGAATTCATTCCCGTTCTTGTCGAAGCGCTATTGTCGCAAAAGCTTGTTCCGGGTTTTCCCGCTTCCGGCGATCCGCTGGCTTTGGCGGATTCGCGCATCTTCGTGCCAACCCTCCGCGCCGCCAAAGCGTTGGCCAGCGAAATTGCCCGGCAACTGGGAGGCGGCTCCGCCATCCTGCCGCAGATACTGCCGCTCGGCGCGCTTGCCGAGACGGGAGACGCCGGCCTGCTCGACCCCGCAGCCTATCCAGCCTTCGCTGATCTGGCCGGCCTTGAGGCCATGCCGGAAATGGAACGCCGGCTTGTCCTGACAGAACTTATCCTCAACTGGAGCCGGCAAATTCGCCATGCCATCCTGTCGATCGAGCCGGATGGGCGGATTGTCGAACATGACAATGAGCCGTTTGTCGTCACCAGCGCGCCGGGCCAGGCATTTCATCTGGCGGGCGAACTGGGTGCGCTGATCGACGAGATGATCATCGAGGGCATCGACTGGCGCGCCTTGTACAAGCTGGCGCCGGACGATTTCGACCGCTACTGGTCAATCACGCTGGAGTTCCTGAAAATTGCGATGGAACACTGGCCGGACCATCTTGCGGAGACCGGCCGAGTGGATGCGGCGCGCCGCAATGTGCTGCTGGCGGAGGCGGAGACTGAACGCCTGATGCGCCAGCGTCCCGATGTTCCCTACATTGTAGCCGGTTCGACCGGAACCAATGCTGCGACTGCGCAGTTGATGGGCGCCATTGCGCGACTGCCGAAAGGCGCAGTCGTCTTGCCGGGGCTCGATCTGTCGCTTGATGAAAAAGCCTGGGCGATGCTGAACGCTGCTGGCGACGATACCGGAGATGCCGATGGCGCTGCCGGTCATCCGCAGGCGGCACTGGCGCGGCTCCTGTTGCGACTGGGCGTTGGGCCCGATGCGGTGCAGCCGCTGGGCGTTGCCCCAGACGATATACAACCGCGCATGGATTTCCTGACGCAGGCGCTTCTACCGCCTGCGGCGACCGGTCGTTGGAACTCCTATCGAACGGAGCAGGGTGATGCGGCCATCGCCGAAGCTCTGTCCGGCCTGACCTATGTGGATGCCACCGACGAGCGCCAGGAAGCATTGGCAATCGCCATCGCCATGCGCGAGGCGCTCGAAACGCCGGATCGCACGGCAGCGCTGATCACGCCTGATCGCAAATTGGCGCGCCGGGTGCGCAGCGAGCTGCTGCGATGGAACATAGCCATCGACGATTCCGGCGGCGAGATTCTGAAAGAAGAGCCGGCGGGCGTTCTTGCCCGCCTCTGCCTGCAACTGGCGCAAGGTCCGTTTGCAGCAAGCGTGGACAGCGAAACAGAATCGGCTGCTGATCCGGTAACGCTGATTGCCCTGCTGCATCATGACCGGCTGCGGCTGGGTTACGGCGAAAACGCGATGCACCGGGTCGCGGCGTTGGTGGAATGCGGCATCCTGCGCGGGCCTGTGCTCGCGTTGAACGATCCAGAGCAATGTATCGCGAAGGCTCGTACGCTGGCGGGTGACCACTATGCCCATGCACTGAAAAAGCAGATAGACGATGCCGGCTGGCACGATATCGCCGATTGTCTGAGGCGGCTACAGCAAGCATTTGCACCTCTGACGCACCTGCGCGGCAAGCACGGGCTACATGCCTGGTTTACGGCCTTGCAGGATGTTCTGCGCGCTCTTGTTCAGCCAGCGGAAAGCGACGTTGTGCAAGAGGACGCTGATGATGAAGCGCTGCAAGCGTTGATACTGGAATTCATGGCGGCGCCAGAAAGGTCGATCCGGCTTTCGCTGCAGGAATTTGCCGCCTTCTTTGAAACGGTGGCGCAGGAGACGAAGGTTCGCGGTCCGCTGAATGCACATCCGAGATTGAAGATATTGGGTCTTCTGGAAGCGCGGCTCCTGTCTGCGGACCTGAAGATACTGGCCGGCATGGATGAGGGCATCTGGCCGCCAGCAGCGCGCACCGATGCGTTCCTGAACCGGCCGATGCGTGACCAGCTGGGCCTAAGTCCACCGGAGCGTCGCATCGGCCAGACAGCGCATGACTTTGTCGAGGCCATGGGCGCGCGCGAAGTAATTATTACCCGTTCGCGCAAACGCGATGGCGCACCCGCGATTCCCTCGCGACTGATCCAGCGCATGGCGGCGCTGGCGGGCGAGGAAGCCTGGCAGGGTTGCTGCAAGCGTGGCGACAAATATGTGCATCTCGCCGCTACACTGGATCGTGCCGAAGCGGTTCGCCCTGCGCCGCGGCCCGAGCCGCGCCCTCCGGTAGAATTGCGTCCGCGCGGTCTCAGCGTGACGCAAATAGAAACCTGGCGGCGCGATCCCTATTCGATCTATGCTTCAAAGATATTGCGCCTGCAGCCGCTCGACGAGCCGGGCGTCATGAGCACGGCGGCGGATATCGGCAATGCCCTGCACAAGACAATTGAACTCTATCAGGCGGGCGTGCCGGTAGGGGAAAGCAGCGAACAGGCGCAGCAGCGCATCGCTGCTATCGCGGCAGATGTATTTGCCGAATTGCTGCAGGATGCAAACATCAGGACGTTCCGCTGGCCGCGTATTCGCTCAGCGCTTGCCGGTTTCGTTGAATGGGAAATGGCGCGCCGCACCGGTATGGCGATGTTGCTGGCGGAACAGACCGGTGCGCTGGACATTCCGCTTGAAGATGGGTCGTCGTTCCGTCTGACCGCCCGCGCCGACAGGATTGAAAAGGCTGCTGACAGTTCGGCTGTCCTTGTCGATTACAAAAGTAGCCACGCGCCGAGCCAGAAGACGATAGAAGCAGGCTTCGGTCCGCAGCTGACTCTGGAGGGCGCCATCGTGCAGCGCGGAGGTTTCAAGGCATTGACGGATGGGACTTCCGTTTCGCAGGCATTGTATCTGAAAATGCTCGGCCGCGACGGGGTCGACGAAAGCGGCATCAGCGAGAAGAGAGGCGCTACCAAAACGCTGCAGGAACTCATCGACGAGCATCATGCCGGGCTTGTGGCGCTTGCCAACCAGTTTCGTCGTGAGGAGACGCCCTATATCCCGCGGCCTTATCCGCAGTTTATCCATGCCTTCAGCGATTACGATCATCTGGCAAGGGTCAAGGAATGGGGGGCGGGGACGGAGGGTGAGGGATCATGACCGATCGCCTCATCGCCGATCCACTGCAGACGATCGAAGACCAGCACCGCGCCTCCCATCCCGGACATTCTGCCTGGGTGCGGGCGCATGCGGGTTCCGGCAAGACCCATGTTCTGGCCCAGCGGGTTATTCGCCTGTTGCTGGCCGGCGTGCCGCCGGCAAAGATTCTATGTCTTACCTTCACCAAGGCGGCAGCAGCCAACATGTCGCTGCGGATTTTCAACACGCTAGCGTCATGGACGGTGTTGGGCGACGAACAGCTACGCAGAGAGATCGAAAAAACCGGCGCGCCGATCCCAACCGACCTCGACATTGCGCGACAACTTTTCGTACGGACTGTGGAGACGCCGGGAGGATTGAAGGTTCAGACCATTCATGCCTTCTGCGAGCGTCTGCTGCATCTGTTCCCGTTCGAGGCAAATGTCGGAGCACGCTTCGAGGCCATCGACGAGGAGACCCAGCGGGCGCTGATGGAAGAGGCGCAGCTGCGAGTGCTTGAAAACGAAGTGCCCGATCCTGACGGACGGCTGGCGCGCGCCCTTGCGCTTGTCGCCGAGGAAACCGGCAGCGACAGATTTGGCGATTTAATACGTATCGTGATTGGCAAACGCGAGGCGTTGGCCGAAGCGCATGCACTGCAGAGCAACGGCTTGCGCAACGAACTTGGCCGGAGGTTGGGGCTTGCGCCGGGAGAAGATCTTGCGGCGATCGAGGACGAGGTCATGAACGGCGGCTTTGCTTCGGGCGAGTTCGCGCGGATGATCGAAGCCCTGAAGACAGGCTCCGTCACCGACGTCAGGCTGGCGGAGAAGCTTGCCGCTTCACGGAGGGGAGAAGATACAAGCGCGCGGGCCGCGGATTATGTCGACAGTTTTTTCACGCAAAAGGGAGAGCCAGCGAAGACGCTGGGCACCAAGAGCATTCCGCAGGATATTCGCGAAGCGCTGAAGTCCGAACAGGACCGCATCGTTGCCTTGCGGGAGAAGTTGCAGGCGGCTCGCATTCTGGAACGCAGTTGCGCGCTCTATGCCTTGGGGGATGCTGTCCAGACACTCTATAGCGGTTTCAAGAATGTTCGCGGCTATCTCGATTTCGACGATCTGATTACCCGAGCTGCAACGTTGCTGACGCGCTTCGACACGAGCTGGATTCTTTACAAGCTCGATGCGGGTATCGACCATGTGCTGGTGGACGAGGCGCAGGATACATCGCCCGTGCAATGGAAAATCCTGACGCAGCTGACCGATGACTTTTTTTCCGAGATGGGTTCTCGCAGCCGGGATCGCACGGTTTTCGCGGTGGGCGACGAAAAGCAGTCGATCTTTTCGTTTCAGGGCGCAGCGCCGCATGAATTTGGATTCAACCGCCGGCGCTTTGGCGACAAGGTCCGGGCTGCCGAACTGAAATTTGAAGATGTCGAACTGAAGGTCTCGTTTCGCTCGTCGCAGACCATTTTGAAAACCGTCGACAAGGTATTCGGAATTCCGGCGCATCGAAGCGGCCTGACCGTCGATGGCGATTCGATTCCGCCGCATCTGGCATGGAAGCGCAAGTTGCCGGGCTATGTAGAAGTCGCAACGCTGGTCGCCCGGCAGGATGCGCCCGATCCGGATGACTGGATCTTGCCCGTCGACGCCTTGCGCGAAGACGAGCCGGAATCGGTGATGGCGCGACAGGTTGCGGACAAGATCAGGGACCTGCTCGATCCTGCAAACCGGCATGCGGTGCACGAAACAGAAGATGAGCGGCGGCCGGTGCGGGCCGGGGATATCATGATACTGGTGCGCAAGCGGGGTGCATTCTTCGAAGCGGTGATCCGTGCCCTGAAGGAACGCAACCTGCCTGTTGCCGGCGCGGACCGGCTCAATATCATGGACCACATCGCGATCATGGATCTTGTGGCCGCAGGCAAGGCGGCCCTGCTGCCGCAGGACGACCTGATGCTGGCGACAGTTATGAAATCGCCGTTGATCGGCCTGACGGATGACGATCTGATTGCTTTGGCCCCGAACCGCAGCGGCACATTGTTTGCCGCGCTGCGGGAATCGCCGGATGAGCGTCATCGCGCGGCTGCAGACAGGATCGCCGGCTGGCAGGCTGCAGCGCGCAGCAGCAGTCCCTTCGACTTTTATTCGCGCCTGCTTGGTCCCGAACGCGGACGTCTGGCCTTGTTGTCTCGGCTTGGCGAGGAAGCCAACGACGCCATGGATGAATTCATGCGCCTTGCGCTCGATACGTCAGCGCCTGGTAGTTCCACGCTCTCACAATTCCTGGATAGGCTCGGGAAGACCGGACTTGAAATCAAACGCGATATGGAAGGTGCAGGCGATGCCGTACGGGTGATGACCGTACACGCTGCCAAGGGGCTCGAAGCGAAGATTGTCTTTCTGCCTGATACCTGTTCCGCGCCGGGCGGCGGACGGACCGCGGAGATTGTCGATTTGCCCGCCGGTACGCCTGGCGGTGCGAGCGATGCGGATCTGTTCATATGGCGCAGGCGCAAGGCCGACGATCCGCCTGCGATCGTTCCGGTCATGAACGAGCGCGACAGGCTGGAAGCCGAGGAGCACCGGCGCCTCCTCTATGTCGCCCTCACCCGGGCCGAGGAACGGCTTTACATCGGTGGGTTTCATGGTTCCAGGGGGCCGGCCGATGGCTGCTGGTACAAGATGATCGAGGCGGCCTTTTGCGTCGATGCCGATGGCGGCGAGGCAGTTGGCGCAGATGTGGCCGATGGGGCGGTTTTGCGTGTCGGTAGAGAGGTTTTGCTGGATGAGCTGCAAGCAGTCGCTGCGGCAGCGGGCGGGTTTGCCGGCCTGCCGGCCTGGCTGAATCGCCCGGCGGCTATGGAGCAATCGCCGCTGCCGCCGGTTCGCCCGTCCACGGCTTTGGCGACGGCCGATCAGCCGGATACTGACAACTTGCGGGAAGGCGGTGCGGTTCGCCCGGCAGCGGCGGCGGGCGTTTTCGACGGCGCTGCGCTGGGGCGGATAGTGCATGAGCTTTTGTACCGGCTGCCAGTTAGTCGGGTTACAGGCCGGTCCGAAGCCGCCATGCGATTCCTGTCGGCGCGCGCAGCCGGCCTGGGCGAGGCTGCGCATCGGCGCATTGTGGAAGACGTGCTGGCGATACTGGAAGCGCCGCAACTGGCGGGCGCTTTCGGCCCTGATGCACGAGCCGAGGTCGCGGTCGCCGGGCAACTTTCGCATTCCTCCGGCCGCGTGCTGCCGGTGTCCGGTCGCATAGACAGGCTTTGCGTGACAGATACAGATGTGCTGATTGTCGATTTCAAGACCGGTGTCTCACGCGGCCGCGAAGCGACACCGGGAGCCTATATCCGGCAAATGGCCCTCTATCGCGCCGTATTGCAGCCGCTGTTTCCGGGAAAAGACGTGCGTGCGCTTCTGGTCTGGACGGGGGGACCCTCTTTCGTCGAACTACAGGCGGTCGACATGGACCGTGAGGTTGCCGCCGCGACCGGGATTTGAGCTATATGAACGGTGGCCGGGGCCCGTCGGGTTCACGCATTTTACAAGCCATCGTGACCCTGCGCCGCCTTGACGGAAACAAGGGGCGTGCATAGGTTGCGGCCAATAACGGTTCGACGGGTTGTCGCGCCAAGCGGATACTCGCCTGCCTTATGTCTGCCGCAAGCTGTTGAGATTGCAGGCGCTAACACGGAGAAAACAAATGGCTACGACGAAGGTCACCGATTCGAGCTTTGAAGCCGATGTCCTGAAGTCAGACACCCCGGTGGTTGTCGATTTCTGGGCGGAATGGTGCGGCCCCTGCAAGATGATCGGTCCGTCGCTGGAAGAGATTTCCGAGGAAATGGCCGGCAAGGTCAAGGTCGTGAAGATCAATGTCGACGAAAACCCCGGCGTTCCCGGCCAGATGGGAATCCGCTCGATTCCGACGCTGATGCTGTTCAAGGACGGCAAGCTGGCGTCGCAGAAAGTCGGCGCTGCCGCCAAGGGCGCGCTGACCAAGTGGATCGAAGACGGTATCGCCTGACAGGCTTTTCCTCGATCTTCCGGGTCTGAGTTACGCCCGGCAACTGAATTTCCTCAGCCCCGCCCGCAAGGCGGGGTTGTTTCATTCTGATAACCTGCTGGTCCCCGCCGAAAGTTTGCTGGATTGACCGGCGCGTCGCCATGCCAGACACTTTGAGCCATGCGATTCTCCTTCATCCACGCTGCCGATCTGCATATCGACAGTCCACTGGCTGCGCTCGGCCGCAAGAACGCCGATGCCGCTGTCCGCTTTGCCGATGCCGGACGCAAGGCGGTAACGGCGCTGATCGACGAGACGCTGGCGAACAAGGCGGCCTTCCTGATCATTGCAGGCGATATTTTCGATGGCGACTGGACCGATTACACAACCGGTCTGTTCTTCATCGGCGAGCTGGCAAAGCTCGATCGCGCCGGCGTGCCGGTGTTCATTCTGCGCGGCAACCACGATGCGGAAAGCAAGATGAGCCGCTCGCTGCGCAACTGGCCGGCCAATGTCCATCTGTTTTCTGCGCGCAAGGCCGAGAGCTTCGATCTGCCGGAGCTTCAGACGGTTCTGCACGGGAAGAGCTTTCCCGAGCGAAATGTACCGGACGATTTCGTCCAGGCTTATCCGAAGGCAAAGCCGGGCTGGCTGAATATCGGGGTCTTGCACACGGCGTTGGACGGGGTGCGCGGCCATGCATCCTATGCGCCCTGCACTGAGGATGATCTGCGCCGCTTCGGATACGACTACTGGGCGCTGGGTCACATTCACAAGCCGGAAGTCGTGGCGCGCGATCCGTGGATTGTGTTCCCCGGCAATATCCAGGGCCGCAGCGTGCGGGAGACCGGCGCGCGCGGGGCAATGCGGGTCGAAGTCGAGGACGGTCAGATCGTATCCGTAGAACCGGTTACGCTCGATCAGGCGCGCTGGGCAATGGAGACGCTCGATATCGGCGTTTGTCCGGACGAGGAGGCGCTTGATACTGCGATTGCGGAACGCCTGCGGGTTGTTCACGACGATGCGGGCGGCAGACCCCTCGCGTTGCGGCTTGTGCTGACCGGCGCAACACCCTTGCATGGAGCGCTGGCCGCGGAGCAGGAACGGATCGCCGCCGAATGCCAGGCGCTGGCAGCGCGTCTGGCTGACGATTTCTGGATCGAGAGCCTGCGACTTGCAACGCAACCACCGGCAAGGGTTTTTGCGCCGCTCAATGAATCCGATGCCCTCGACGTGGAGGGCCTGTTGAGACAGGCGTCGGAGGATCCGGCATTTGCCGAGACGCTTGCGGGGCTGGTAGGAGAGATCGGCGGCAAGCTTCCGCGTGATCTTGCGGAGGAATTCGCCTTGGTTTTGGCAGGCGAGCCGGACGGGGAAAAAATAGTAACACATGAATCGCAGGCGCTTCTGCTCGGCCTCTTGCAGAAGGGCCGCACCTCATGAAGTTTGAAAGGCTGGTGCTCGAAAAATACGGCATATATGAAGGCAGGACTCTGTCCTTCAGGCCTGATGCGCATTTGCATATCGTTGTCGGCCGCAATGAAGCGGGCAAGACTTCTGCCTTGTCGGCGATGTCCGATCTGCTTTTCAATTTTCCCAATGTTTCACCTTACGCTGTAGGCTATTCGCCGAACACAATGCGACTTGGCGCAAGACTGTTGCTGGACAGTGGCGAAATCATCTCATTCCGCCGGCGCAAGGGGCGCACGAACACTATCGTTGACGACAACGACATGCCGCTTGGCGACGATCTGATGCAACAGGTGCTGGGATCGATCGATCGTGCGACCTTCGAAAGCGAATTCGGACTGACGGCGGAACGGTTGCGTGCGGGTGGACGGGAGCTTCTGGCGGCAGGCGGCAAGCTTGCTGAAACACTGGCGGCCGGATCGTCCGGCCTGTCGGCGCTCAATGCATTGAAAGCCCGTTTGCAGGGAGAAGCGGATGACCTGTTTACCGCGCGCAAGGTTGGCAGCAAAGCCTTTTACATGGCTGCCGACGCCTATGCTGACAAGTCGCGGGAATTGCGCGAAGCGATCGTTACGGTGGATGCGGTAGGAAACGCCGAGGCTACCTGCTCCCAGGTCGTGGATCAACAGAAGGTATTGACGCAAGAGCATCAGGCGGCGTCGCGCCTGCTGCAGCGGTTGCAACGGGCGCAGAATACGCGAACCAAATTGCGCGAGCTCGAAGAGACAGAACGCGAACTGGCCGGTCTGCCCGCGCCGCCTGAGGCTGCTGCTGGACAGTTTTCGCGATGGCGGGATGCGCTTGTAGCGGAGGAAAATGCAAGGCAGCAGATGGATGCCTTGCGCGAGGCCGTGGCATTCAATGCGCAAGAGGTGAAGAGTCTCGACCAGCAGCCTGCCCTGCTTGCCTGCGCGCAGGAGATCGCACAGCTGCAAAGGACATCCGGTGCTGCCGAAGACTATCACAAGGATATGCCAAGGCGCGAACGCGAGCACCACGCAGCGCGTTCGAATCTGGAACGTGCAGCCAGCAGGCTCGGGCTGTCGTCAACGGATGCGCTGATCGCGGGCATGCCGACCCGGCCTGTACTTGCCGGTATTCGCGAAGCAGTGCAGCAACGCCGCGAACGCGAGCGGCAGCGAAGGGAAAAGCAGGAGAGCCTTGAAAAAGCGAGTCGGCGCCGTGACGATCTGGAGAAAGCGGCAAGTGCCCGCGGGCATGCTGCTGATCCGGCCGACCTGAAACGGGCCTTTGAAAGTTTCGATCACGTTCCTGCCGATGCTGCGGACCTGCGCCGGCGTACGGCCGTTATCCGGCAGGATCTTCGCGACATCGAAAACCGACTCGCCCGGTTATCGCCGGCGCCACCGCCCTTGCGCGATCTGATCGGCACTGCCCTGCCTGATATATCCAGAGTGGAGGAAGCGCGCCGCAAGCTGGAATCTCTGGCCAGTGAACTGGAGACTACAGACCGGCAGATGGGCGATGCGACAGGTGAGATCGACGCAGCAGAACGGGAGTTGGACTCGCTCGAGCGAATTCGTCCTGTTGCAACCCGCGACGATCTCACCGCCGCCAGGCAGATGCGCGATGAAGCCACGCGGGCCCTGCAGACAGCGGCTCCGGATGTTGGCGGTGCAGCCCTGGCTGCTTTGGTCAGTGCCAACGAAAATCTAGACCGCATTACCGACGAACTGCTGGGGAATGCCGATGAAGCGGCGCGCAAGCTGGCTCTGGAACAGGAACTTTTGCGCTTGCGCGCCAGTGCAAAGCGTATGCGCGAGAGTAAGACCAGGCTGGCGTATGCGCAGAGTGCAGAACTGGCCTCGTGGCGTGCGCTGTGGCGACCCCTCGAAATCGAGCCGGAGGCTCCTGCCGTCATGGCGGCATGGCTCAATGAGGCCGTAAGGGCGGTTGCCGACTACGATGCATTGTCGGCAGGCAAGGCGGAAATGGAAGCGCTGCGTGACAAGTTGCAGGCGCAGGAAGAGCCGCTTAACGCATTGCTAAAGAAGCTCGGAGTTGAGCCACTGGACAGGGCGCCTGTCGACAAACTGTACGAAGCTGCCCGCGTTGCCATCGAAGATGCGGAAAGCCGCTGGACCGAACGGCGTTTGCAGGCACAAAGTCTTGAGAATGCGATCCGCGATGTCGAGGCAATCGAAAGCGAAATTGCCGAGTTGCAAACAGGGGACCAGGCGCAGGAGATCGATTGGCGGGGCGTCATGACTATCCTGCAATGCCAGCCGTCGGCAGGGGTTGCCGAGGCGGTCGAAGCTCTGACCATTTGGGACGAAGCGCTTTTGGCGCACGACAAGGTCAAGGATGAAGAGGCCCGTCTTTCAGGCATGCGCACGCGCATAGGCGATTTCGAAAAAGCCGTTAAAGATTTGTGCGCTCGGGTGGCGCCAGAGCTTGCTCAAGGCGATGCTTTCGTTGCTGTCGAGCAGTTGAGCGTGCGGTTGCAGAATGCGCGCGATGCAGAGCGCGACCTGCAGCGCCTTGGCGCAGAGGGCGCTCGATTTGAGCAGCAACTGGCGAAACTGGAAACGGACTTTGCCGCCGCACAGGTGCTGGTATCGGAGGGGGCCAGCAGACTGGGATTGCCGGATGCGGCTGCGCTGGCGCCGGCGCTCGAGCGTCTGACGCGCCGTGAGACATTGCTCGGAGAGGCCGCCAGCACCCGGCGCGATCTTGCGGCGATGACCAATGGCATGTCCGCCGAGGAATTGCGGGCTGAAGCGGAGGGGCTGGACTTCGATACGCTGGAAGGGGAAATAGCCCGGCTGCAGGATCGGTTGGATCAGATTCGTGAGGAGGAAAAAGCTGCCTTTGCTGCATCGCGTGAAGCAGGACAGGCGCTGGAGGCCTTGCGGAAAGGCCGTAATGCTGCGGCTCTGGCGCAGCAAAAGCAGGAAGCTGCCGCTGAACTTCTTGATATTTCGCGGCGCTGGCTGGTGCGGGCTGCCGCGGCGCGGCTGGCGGCACAGGCTATCGAGCGGCACCGGCAAAGTGCTCAGGACCCCGTGATTGCCCGCACCTCGGCCCTGTTTTCACATGCTACTGGCGGCGCATTCGAGGCGCTCGGGATGCTTTACGGGGACAAGGACGAGCTTGTGTTCCGTGCGGTCCGCGCGGGTGGGAAGGATGTTGCCGTGGACGGCCTTTCGGACGGAACCCGGGATCAGCTCTTTCTGGCCCTGCGGCTGGCGTTGCTGGAGCAGAGGCGCGGCGAACCGCTGCCGTTTATTGGTGACGACATACTGACCAGTTTCGACGAGGAGCGGACAGCGCAAGCAATTGGAATGCTGGCCGAGTTTGGCGAGCAGCGGCAAACGATCATTTTCTCCCACCATCGTCATGTGGCGGAAATCGCGGCAGAAAAGCTGGGCGAGCGACTGGATCTGATCGAGCTGTGACGGGCTGGCGCATTCGCGCATTCCAAAGCCCCGGCGCCTGTGCTAGAGCCAGTCCTTCATCCCGATCAAGGCGCAATCGCCAAGCAGCGTTGCCCTCGCGCCGGACAGTTATCCGAGAACCAGCCGATCCATCAGCAGCATGAGTACAACCAAGACCAGAATTGACGCCCGCTTTGCAGCATGTGCGGGGGAGGGGCGTGCCGCGCTCGTGACTTTCATGATGGGCGGCGATCCGGACCCGGAAACGTCGCTGAAGCTGCTCAAGGCCCTGCCTGCAGCTGGCGCCGATGTGATCGAGGTGGGGATGCCGTTCACCGATCCAATGGCGGACGGCCCTTCGATCCAGGCGGCGGGCCTGCGAGCCCTGCACGCCGGCATGAGCCTGAAGAAGACGCTCAAGCTGGTGACGGATTTCCGGGAGTCGGACGCCAATACACCTATCGTCCTGATGGGCTATTACAATCCGATCTATGTCTATGGCGTCGAACGGTTTCTGGCCGATGCAAAGACCGCGGGCGTCGACGGTTTGATCGTGGTCGACCTGCCGCCGGAAGAAGATGCCGAACTGTGCATCCCGGCGCTGAACGCCGGGCTGAACTTCATTCGCCTGGCTACCCCCACAACCGACGACAAGCGTCTGCCGACTGTGCTGACCAATACATCGGGATTTGTCTATTACGTCTCCGTAACGGGTATTACCGGGTCGGCAATCCCGGATTATTCAAAGGTTTCTGAGGCGGTACGCCGCATCAAGGGTCATACAACATTGCCGGTTGCCGTGGGATTTGGCGTGAAGAATGCTCAAACCGCTGCCGCAATTGCCATGCATGCTGACGGGGTTGTGGTCGGGACCGCACTCATCGATGCCCTCAAGAACTCGCTCGACCGGGATGGCAAGGCGACGGATTCCACGGTGGAGGCGGTGTTGGCACTGGCGCGCGATATCGCTGGCGGGGTGCGGAACGCGCGCGCCTGACAGCCTCCCGTCGCGATTGGCGGCACCGCGAACAAAGATGTGTTTGGAGTTTGTTTGAATGAACTGGATTACCGATTCGTTGCCACCCAAGATCCGGTCGTTTCTGAAGCGCGACACACCGGACAATCTGTGGGTGAAGTGTCCGGAGAGCGGTCAGCTCGTCTTCCACAAAGATCTGGAAGCCAACCAGTTCGTCGTGCCCGGCTCGGGCTATCATATGACGATCCGGCCGCGCGACCGGCTGAAGAACCTGCTCGATGACGGCAAATTCGAGGAGCTGAAACTCCCGGAAGTTCCTTCCGATCCCCTGAAATTCCGCGATATCAAGCGCTACAGCGACCGGTTGAAGGAATATCGTGCAAAGACCGGAAATCCCGATTCCATCGTCGCCGTTTCCGGGCTGCTGGAAACCCAGCCGGTCACAATCGCCGTGCAGGACTTCGGTTTTCAGGGCGGGACGCTCGGCATGGCAGCCGGTGAAGCGATCATTACGGCGATGGAACATGCGCTCGAGCATCGTACGCCGTTCATCATCTTCACTGCTTCGGGTGGCGCGCGCATGCAGGAAGGCATGTTCTCGCTGATGCAGATGCCGCGCACCACCGTTGCGGTGCAGCGCCTGCGTGCGGCAAAGCTTCCTTATATCGTCGTGTTGACCAATCCGACGACCGGCGGCGTGACTGCCTCCTATGCCATGCTGGGCGATATCCATATCGCCGAGCCGGGCGCTGTGATCGGCTTTGCCGGAGCGCGCGTTATCGAGCAGACGATCCGCGAAAAACTGCCCGAAGGCTTCCAGCGCGCCGAATATCTGCGCGCCCATGGCATGGTTGACATGGTCGTGCCGCGTACCGAAATGCGCGCAACGCTGGCGCGGCTCTGCAGTATCTTGACCAAATCGCCCGTTGCGGCAAAGCCGGTGGCCACCCCTGTTGCCGGTTCCGGGGAGAAGACGCAAAAGGCAACCGTTCCGCAAGACAAGGCGGCAGACGGCAACAGGGCAGTCAAGGAAACGGGCGTGGACCACACACCCGCTGTGACTGTTGACACGTCTGCCGGAGACGGCCCGCAAGCGGGGAATGGCAAGGAAGCCAGCGCTTCCGGCGAAGTCTCAGCCGCAGCGGCAACGGGGAAGAGCTGATCGGGGAGAATGGTCGATGTCGCTGGAAGACAGTTCAAGTGAATTGCTCGATCGTTTCCTGGCGCTGCATCCGCGCAAGATCGACCTTTCTCTCGAGCGCATCGAAACCCTCCTGAAAAAGCTGGACTCGCCGCAAAACAAGCTTCCTCCGGTCATTCATGTTGCTGGCACCAATGGCAAGGGTTCGGTCATTGCCTATTTGCGGGCGTTTCTGGAATCGGCGGGCAACAGCGTCCATGTTTATACGTCGCCGCATCTCATTCGCTTTCATGAACGCATACGTATCGGTCACGAACCGGGTACATCCGGGACAGGTCGCCTGGTCGACGAGGTTGAGCTGGTCAAGGTTCTGGCTGAATGCGAGCGGGTGAACGGCGGAGCGCCGATCACTCTATTCGAAATGATCACCGCGGCGGCAATCAAGTTGTTCGCAAGCCATCCAGCGGATTTCCTGTTGCTCGAGGTCGGGCTGGGCGGACGCTATGATGCAACCAACGTAATTGCGCATCCAGTGGCCAGCATCATCACGCCGGTGTCGCTGGACCACCTGGAATTTCTTGGCAGCGACCTTGAAGGGATCGCGCGCGAGAAGGCCGGGATAATAAAGGCGAATGCGCCGGCGCTGATCGGCTGGCAGCTGGCGCCCGCACTACATGTCATGGAGGATGAAGCAGCGCGATTGCGTGCGCCTATCCTGATCGCCGGGCAGGATTTCAATTGCTACGAGCAGAATGGCCGGTTCGTCTACGAGGACTGGATGGGCCTGCTCGATCTGCCCTATCCGGAACTTGAAGGTCATCACCAGCTTGAGAACGCCGCGCTTGCGATAGCGACCTTGCGCCGGCTGTCGCCGAATTTGCCAGACAGCGTGTTCGAAACCGGATTGCAGACTGTCGAATGGCCGGCACGGATGCAGCGGCTTACCCACGGGCGCCTGCTGGATATGTCTCCAGCCGGCTGTGAGTTGTGGCTGGATGGCGGACACAATCCGGCTGGCGGGCAGGCGCTTGCCGCTGTCGCAAGCGATCTGGAAGAGCACGGGCCGCGCCCGGTCATTCTGATTTGCGGAACGCTCACAAGCAAGGATACGGCGGGCTTCCTTCGACCCTTCCAGCCGCTTGTTCGTGAAGTGGTCGCCATTCCCGTTCCCGGCGAGAGCGCATCGCGCAGCGCCGAGGAGGTCGCGGCGATTGCACGGTCGGAAGATATGACGGCGAGCATCGCAGACGGCGTTGAGCAAGCGCTGCAAAGAATCGCGCAAAGGGAATGGCCCGTGCCGCCGCGCATCATCATAGCCGGTTCCCTTTATCTGGCGGGCGAAGTGTTGCGCCTAAACGGCAATGAGATCGACTGAGAGCAATTGCAGCATATGCTGCGCCGGCGTAAAAGAATTAAACAAACAGAGGGCAGGAAAAATGCAGGACGTACTGGAAATGAAAGTCACACCGCTGTCCAAGGCATGCGGCGCATTGATCGAGGGTGTCGATCTCTCCCGTCCTCTGGACGAGCGGCAGATCCGGTTTGTCCAGGACGCCTGGAACAAACATCTCGTGCTGGTCTTTCGCGGCCAGACGCTTAGCGAAGCGGACCAGCAGCGCTTTGCCGGTTATTTCGGACCGCTTGGCGACCGCAAGATTGCGCCCGACCAGCTACGGGAGCGCGTTGAAGGGATCGATCAGACCAATTCCAAGTTCATGCTT
>JAPOIA010000330.1 GCA_029979185.1 Alphaproteobacteria bacterium
TGCCGCATGTGCGGGAAAGCATGGATCTGGGCGGCTCGCTCTATTTGAATAATCGCGGGCTGTTTTCACCGGCCCCTGTACTGGGACAGGCATTTGATTTCGTCCTGATTGCGCTGGCGATTGCGATCGCCGCCGCATGGATGATCGGACGTTGGGCGCGCAAACGCCAGGATGCGACCGGCCAGACATTCCCGGTCGGATGGGTTAGTCTTGCATTGTTGGTGGTGCTGCCGTTGGCGGTATTCTACGCTGCCGGTGCGCCGCTCGAATGGCAATTTCCTGAACGGACCCGTTTCAGCCTGCGCGGTGGAATGCAGATTGCGCCCGAGTTTATGGCCATGCTGCTGGCGCTGACGCTTTACACTGCGGCGTTTATTTCCGAGATCGTTCGGGCGGGAATTCTTTCGGTCAACAAGGGCCAGCGAGAGGCGGCGGCGGCTTTGGGACTGCGTCAAAGCTGGATCATGAAGCTGATTATTGTGCCCCAGGCCATGCGCGTAATTATTCCGCCATTGGCAAGCCAGTACATGAACCTGACCAAAAACAGTTCATTGGGATTCGCGATCGGGTATGGCGAGTTGATGGCGGTGTTCGGCGGCATCTCGTTGAACCAGACCGGCCAGGCCATCGAATGCATGGCGATCGTCATGGTGACCTACCTGATTATTTCACTCAGCATTTCGCTGTTCATGAATTGGTACAATGCGCGCGTGCGCCTGATTGAGCGGTGAGGAGAGCAGGCACATGAACGACATGACACGAAATGCAACCCATTGGACGCCTAAACCGAGCCGGCCGCCGCCGGCAGCATCCACCGGCGTGCTCGGTTGGGTGCGCGCCAACCTGTTTTCTGGCTGGCTGAACACCGCGCTGACTTTGCTCTCCGTCTATTTGCTCTACAGCGTGATTCCGCCGCTGGTGGATTGGGCATTCGTCAGCGCCGTTTGGGATGGAGCCAGTAGAGACGCTTGTACGGGCGCAACAGGCGCTTGCTGGCCGGTAGTCGCCGTGCGATGGCAGCAGTTGATATATGGCTTCTATCCCGAGGTAGAATACTGGCGTCCAATACTGGCATTCGTTCTGCTGATGGTGGCGCTGTTCTATGGGCTCTATGATAAGGCGCCGGGACGCCGGTATGGCTTGTGGTTCGTCTGTGCATTTCCGTTTATCGCCTACATGTTGCTTTATGGCGGGTTCGGTGGGCTGGAATATGTCGAATCGCCAAAGTGGGGCGGCCTTTTGCTGACCTTGGCGATGGGCGTGACCGGTATTGCGTTTTCGATCCCTTTCGGGGTGCTACTGGCGCTCGGGCGGCGCAGCAACCTGCCGGTCATCAGCATGTTGTCCACGATCTTTATCGAATTCATCCGTGGCGTGCCGCTGGTTACGCTGCTGTTCTTCGGCAATGTGATGTTGCCGTTGTTTCTGCCGGAAGGCATGAACATCGATAACTATCTTCGGGTTGTTGTCGCTGTGTGTTTCTTTGCCAGCGCCTATATGGCCGAGGTGATCCGCGGCGGCCTGCAGGCAATCCCCAAAGGCCAATATGAGGCTGCTGCGGCGCTTGGGCTTGGGTATTGGCGGATGATGGGCTTCATCATCCTGCCGCAGGCGCTGCGGATTTCCATCCCCGGCATCGTGAACACCTCGATCGGACTGTACAAGGATACCACCCTCGTATCGCTGGTCGGACTGTTCGATCTGTTGGGGATGGCTAGTGCCATTAACGCTGACGCCAAGTGGGTTGGCCTCGAAATCGAATTGTATGCCTTTATTGCGTTGCTGTTCTTCCTGTCGTGCTTTGCCATGTCCCGCTACAGCCTCTGGCTGGAAGGACGGTTGGCGAAGGGCGACCGCCGTTAATCCGGAGGTCCTGTTATCCAAATGACTAAGCAAGCTCCTGCCATTGAAATGCGCGGCGTGAACAAGTGGTATGGCGCCTTCCATGTGCTGAAGGACATCAACCTGCAGGTGACCCGCGGCGAGCGCATCGTGATTTGTGGGCCGTCCGGTTCGGGCAAATCGACGATGGTGCGTTGCATCAACCGGCTGGAAGAGCATCAGGAAGGCGATATTGTCGTCGATGGCATCACGTTGTCCAACGATCTGAAGAACATCGACCAGATCCGGTCGGAAGTTGGCATGGTGTTCCAGTCGTTCAACCTGTTCCCGCATCTGACCGTGTTGGAAAACTGCACCCTTGCGCCGATTTGGGTCCGCAAGATGCCGAAATCCGAGGCGGAAGAGCAGGCTATGGCGCTGTTGGAACGCGTAAAGATTCCTGAGCAAGCCGATAAATATCCAGGGCAATTGTCCGGCGGCCAGCAGCAACGCGTCGCGATTGCGCGGGCGCTTGCGATGCAGCCGCGCATTATGTTGTTCGATGAGCCGACATCGGCCCTTGATCCCGAAATGATCAAGGAAGTTTTGGACGTGATGGTCGATTTGGCAGAGAGTGGCATGACGATGCTGTGCGTCACGCACGAGATGGGATTTGCGCGGCAGGTGGCCAACCGGGTCATTTTCATGGACGGCGGTGAAATCGTCGAGCAAAACGAGCCGGAAGAATTCTTCCTGAATCCGCAGAACGACCGGACCAAGTTGTTCCTGAGCCAGATCCTAGCACATTGATTCGGTAGGGCTGGCTTTTTCCCATTCAGCTCGGCCGCGCCCACAGTGTCAGGATGGTCCTGTGCAACTGATGAATTTTCCGTCGCTTCTGGCATTCCGGTTCGACCGACAAGGATCGGCTATTGCTGCCGATCCGGCCGCTCCCATCGATCACAGCCAGCTCTACTGGTTTCATGCCCGATGGGAAGAGGCCTCGGCATCCACCTGGCTGACAGGGCCGGCGGAGCTGTCGTCTG
>JAPOIA010000331.1 GCA_029979185.1 Alphaproteobacteria bacterium
GCGTGTCGATCACGCGCCGCGGTCCGAATTCCTCAAGCAATCCCTGGGTGACCTTGTAGGCGCCCTGGTACTCGGCCACTTCCTCGCCCATGACGAAGACGTCGCCGTCGCGGCGCATTTCCTCGGCCATGGCGTCGCGCAGCGCTTCGCGCACCGTCAGGGTCACCATCTGCGTGCCTTCGGGAATATCCATGTCGGGAGCAACAGCTGCGGCGACGGCTGCCGGCGCAGGGGCTGTCTTTTCTTCGGACGGCGATGAATCCGACGACTTGATTTCCTTTGCCGCCGGCGCTTCGGCGGCAGCGGAGCCGGCGTCTTCGCCGTCGGCTGCAATCACGGCGATAGGCGTATTCACCGCGACGTTTTCGGTACCGTCGGCAATGAGAATTTTCGCGAGCACGCCTTCGTCCACCGCCTCGACTTCCATCGTCGCCTTGTCGGTTTCGATCTCGGCCAGCACGTCGCCGGCCTTCACCGTATCGCCTTCCCGTTTCAGCCACTTGGCCAGCTTGCCTTCTTCCATCGTCGGGGACAGAGCCGGCATCAACACATTGGTCGCCATGGAACTACCTCAAGATAGGCTCGCGGGAGCCTTGAATTACGATTGGCCGTGCGGCCGGAAGTTGCCGATGCGGCTCGTATGTCCGCATCGATTGCTGGAATTATTCTTCGATCAGGATGTCTGTATAGAGTTCCGACGGATCGGGCTCGGGATCATTTGTTGCGAATTCCGCCGCATCGTTGACGATGACGCGCACCTCCCCGTCGATGGCCTTCAGTTCGTCTTCGGTGGCCAGCTTGCCTTCCAGAATGCGCTTGCGCACCCATTCGATCGGGTCCTGCTCGTCGCGCACCTTCTGCACTTCCTCGCGGCTACGGTACTTGGCCGGATCGGACATGGAGTGGCCGCGATAGCGGTAAGTCAGCATTTCAAGGATATAGGGCCCCTTGCCGTCGCGGCACCACTGGATCGCCTTCTCTCCAGCAGCCTTCACGGCCCGCACATCCATGCCATCGACCTGCTCGCCGGGAATGTCGAAGGACAGGCCGCGGCGAGAAAAGTCCGTCTGCGCAGAGGCCCGCGTGGTGGACGTACCCATGGCGTAGCGGTTGTTCTCGATGATGTAGACAACCGGCAGCTTCCACAGCTGCGCCATGTTGAAGCTTTCATAGACCTGCCCCTGGTTGGCGGCGCCGTCGCCGAAATAGGTCATGGAGACGGAGCCGTCGCCGCGATAGCGGTTGGCAAATGCGAGCCCGGTGCCGAGCGATACCTGGGCGCCGACGATGCCGTGGCCGCCGAAGAAGTTTTTCTCGCGGGAAAACATGTGCATGGAGCCGCCCTTACCTCTGGACAGGCCGCCGCGGCGGCCTGTCAGTTCGGCCATGACGCCCCGGGGATCCATGTCGCAAGCCAGCATGTGGCCGTGATCGCGATACCCGGTGATAACCTGATCGCGCGCGTCGGCTGCCATCTGCATGCCGACGACAACCGCTTCCTGACCGATATAAAGATGGCAAAAACCGCCGATGAGCCCCATGCCGTACATCTGGCCCGACTTCTCCTCGAAGCGGCGGATCAGCAGCATCCGGCGATAGGCGTCAATCTCCTGCTCCTTCGTCAGGTCGGCAGGCGGTGTCACCGGTTCATTGCGGCGGGCAGTCGCCGGCGCCTTCTTTGGAGCCGGTTTCTTCGCAGCGGTACGGGGTGCGGCCATGGCATTCCTCGATATTGTTGCGGCGCGTTGATACTTGCGCCATCGCGCCAAACTAGCCGAGGTCGGGGAAGAAAGCGAGCGCCAAGATTTCACAATTCACATAGAGTAATGGATTGATTAATTTGAATATATAACGATTAATTTGATATCGGTTAATTCTATTTTTTAACTCACATCGAGTTAAAACTGCAAAAGCGGCATGAACCCCGATACAGGACAGCGCTTAGACTTTCGTAGAAACCGACAAGCTCCCGTGAGCCGCTGGGGATATCAGCGGGACCGGGTGCCAGGCCGTACTCCGGTGGGGAGGAAAACCACCACGTCGTTCTTGCCAACCTGCCCGAGGATCGACCTCGCACGTTCATCGAGAATGTCCTGATCGACGGCGGGCGGACGCATTAGAGCGATCTTACGCTCCAGCGCCTGCTTTTCAACATGAAGCCTTGTCGCCTCGCCAATCAGCTTCTTCATCTGCTGCTCGTAAGCTGCGCGCTGCTTCAATCCGCGCTCGCCGTTCACGGCATGCCAGATGAAATACGAACTCACGGGTATCGAAACCGCATAGAGTGCGAGAGGGATAAGCAGGTTCTTGAATCGGCGCCGTGTAACCATTCCATATCGTCGCGCATCACGGTTAGCGAACCGTTAACCAGATGTTATCGCGCAATCGAATTGACCGGCCTTACCGCTTCTGTATGGATTGACGCAAAGCCATTCTAGCACGGGGGAAATATGAAAGTCGGACTCTTCGATCACGTCGACCAGACGGACGACAGGTCATTCGCCACACAGCTCGACGAACGGCTTGCGTTTGTGCAGGCCGCCGATGCGGCCGGTTTCTACTGCTACCACGTCGCCGAACACCACGCTTCGCCGCTCAACATGGTGCCTGTGCCCGGCGCGTATCTTGGCGCAGTTGCCCGCCTCACCAAATCCATTCGCATTACTTCCAGTTATATATTGTTCTTGATTTCCTTTTAAGTCTGTAATCCAAACTTTACCAGCACTAAGCCCGTCAGAACCAAAAACTGCTTTAGTCTCTCCAACTGCTACAGAAAATCCAAATCGTACATCATTGCCATAACCAGAAAGACCAGGAGATG
>JAPOIA010000332.1 GCA_029979185.1 Alphaproteobacteria bacterium
TCATCGCGGAAAATGCAGAGCAAGTCCTCATCCTGAGGAGCAGCGCGGAGCGCTGCGTCTCGAAGGACGGCACCTTTCGATATTGAGACAGATCCCGTCCCTCGATACGCGGGCTGCGCCCGCTACTCGGAATGAGGTCGCTTCGCGCCGTCCGGGATGGCAGAGCAACGACAGCCAATGCGGATTTCCCGGCGAATATCGCTATCGGCCATTGGCTTGCCGGGCTGTTCGGCCTATCACGGGCAGGATGGGTAAGGCGGGCAGGAACGGAAGCAGGACAATTGCTGTGAGCAGCGGCACGCGGAGCAACATCGACGATACCAATACCTTCCCGGCGAACACGAGCCGGGAATTCTGGCGCATGTTCCCCTCCGTCGCCCTGCCGATTTACATGTCCGTCGGCGACCAGACGATTGTCGCCAGCGCCCTGCCGGCGATTGCCGGCGCATTGGGCGATGTCGAGCGCGTTTCCTGGGTGTTCATCGGCTATCTGATCGCCTCCACCATTGCCGCTCCGGTCTACGGCTATCTTGGCGATATCTTCGGCCGCCGGCGCCTGCTGTTCCTCGCGTTGGGGATCTTCATGATCGGCTCGGTACTCAACGCGCTGGCGCCGACGGTTACACTGCTGGCCGCCTCGCGCTTTTTCCAGGGACTTGGCGGCGGCGGCATGATGAGCATGTGCCAGGCGCTGATGGCGGAGGTCATTCCCCCGCGCGAGCGCGGCCGCTACCAGGGTTATACGGCGACAGTGTTCGTCGTTGCCTCGGCGCTCGGTCCTGTGATCGGCGCGTTCCTGACATTGCAGTTCGGTTGGCGGGCGGTATTTTTCATCAATATTCCCGTCGGCATCCTTGCCTTTCTGCTGATGTTCCGGCTGCACAACCGGCGAGGCGCACCGCGCGACGGCTGGCGCTTCGACTATCGCGGCCTGTTCTATTTCACAGCCTTCATCGTGCCGCTTCTGCTGGCGCTGGAGCAGGTACGCCGCTTCAATATGTCCGGCTCCGTCGTGATGGCGCTACTGGTGATCCTGTCGGCTATTTCGCTGTACCTGCTGGTGCGCCAGCAAAGGCAGGCAACGTCTCCGCTCTTGCCGATTGCCCTGATGAAGTTGCCGACGATCTGGAACTGCCAGCTGATGATCCTGTGCCACGGCGCGATGATGACGGCGCTGATCGCTTTCCTGCCGCTATATCTGCGGGTGACCGGCATTGGCACCATCCACGACGTTGGTTTCATGTTGCTGGTCTATTCCGCAGCCATAGCAGGCTCGTCGATTGTTGTCGGCCGCCTCGTTACGCGCACCGGTCTGACGATGATTTTCCCTGGCTGGGGCATGTTCTTCACGACGCTGATGTTCGTTTATATCGCGCTCTATGCACAGAACCTCACCCTGCGCGGACTATACGTTACGATTGCCGTGCTGGCGCTGGCCATGGGTACGGTAATGACAGTCTGTCAGGTTACGATCCAGAGTGTTGCTGGCCGCCGCCAGCTTGGCGCTGCTTCCGGCTCGGTGCAGCTGGCGCGTACGGTCGGCGCTGTCTTCGGCACGGCGCTTTTCGGTACGGTTCTGTTTGCGCTGCTGGCGTTTCAGGATCCGGAGGCCGCGGCCAGTTTCGGCAGGATTCTCAATCTTGGACCGCAGGCCCTGGAGAATTTCGACGAAGCGCGGCGCGCCGGTATCATGCGCGAAATCGCTTCCGGCTTCCGCTGGGGCTTCTTCCTGCTGGCCGGCATATCGACCGTTTCGATGGCGCTTGCGCTGATAAATCCGACGCGGCGCATCTGACAAGAAAACGCAGGAGAAGCGTAATGCTTCCCCTGCGTTGGTTCAGTCCGCGAGAAACCGCCGGCGGTCAGTTCGCCATGAAGACCGGCAGCTGGGCATTGGACATGATATGCGCGGTCGGTCCGCCGAAAATCATCTGGCGCAGCCGGCTTTGCGTGAAAGCGCCCTTGATCAGAAGATCGCCGCCAAGCGCCGCGCTATGCTCCAGTACGGCTTCGCCGGGCGTCCGGCCCGCCGGACGGGTCACGGCCTCGACCGCTATGCCATGCGCTGCCAGTTTGACAGCGAGGTCTTCGCCGGTCGGACCGTCCACCATGAAATTTTCCACGGTCAGGACGTGGACTTTCTTGGCTCGCTTCAGAAGCGGCATGGCCAGGGCCACGCAACGGGCCGTCTCCGTGCTGCGATTCCAGGAGATCACGACGTTATCGCCGAAATCGGTTGGAGCCTTCGGCGGCGCAAGCAGGATGGGGCGGCCGCTTTCGAAAATCAGCGCCTCGGCAGTCGCCATGCGCGGATCGCCACGTTCGGCGCCCGGCCGTCCCACCACGGCGATGTCGAACAGGCGGCCAAAGCTTGCGACCTGGCTGTCGCCGAAGGACTTGTCGGACTGGAACAGCTGCCCTGGACCGCTGTTGTCCGGCCCCGCCGGCGCTATGCGCGCCGCCGCCATGAAGCTGTCGAACTTCTGGTGCGCTTCCTCGGCCAGTTCCTTCCAGGTGTTCTGGTCGGTGACAGCCCAGCTGACAGGCATGTCAAAAGCGACCAGATCGGGAAGATCCGGCCCCAGGGCAAGCCCCTCGATCGTTCCGGCAAATTTCTTTGCCAGGATCACCGATGTGGCCAGTGCAGAGTCTATGGCTGAGTGCAGTTCAATTGGCGCTAGGATATTTTTCATTAGTTTCCCCTCCATTGCCTTGATGAGTCTATGATGGGTTGGGACATAAGGCAATCGCTACGCTATGCGCGCCAGACGTCACTTTCGTTG
>JAPOIA010000333.1 GCA_029979185.1 Alphaproteobacteria bacterium
GCCTGTCCGTTCAGGAACTTTCCTGCACGATTCGTGAATCATGCACGGCGTCAGTCTATTGCCACGTCGCAATCCGCTGTACTCTGCACTATCCGCCAAACGTAAGGATTCCTGAAGCTATGGTTGCCATTGTATGGCAACCGAATGTTCGGAACCTGATGCTCCGGCATCCCTTGGAGATGAAGAATGGGCGCGCGAGGGCGCGTAGATCCCAAGTGTCTCGACTCAGCCGATTTGCCGGAATGCGGGCATCGTGCTGCGTAACAAGTGTCATTCATGAAATCCGTCATCGATGACATAACGGCGACACATCAGTTGACCAGAAGGGTCACGCTCATTGCAATTTTCCCGCAATGGCAGGAACGCCGGCAGCCAAATCAAGGCATCTGCAAGATGCAGACAGGTCGGAAAGCAAGGGCGCAATTCACAAAGAGAAACCAAAACAACCAATGTCATTTTCTTCCCTTGGACTTAGCGAAAAGGTCCTCTCGGCCGTAACGGCCGCCGGTTACACCGAACCGACCCCGATCCAGGCGCAAGCCATCCCCTCCGCCCTGCAGGGCCGCGACATTCTGGGCATTGCCCAGACCGGCACCGGCAAGACCGCAGCCTTCGTGCTGCCTATGCTGTCCCGGCTCGAAACAGGCCGCGCCCGGGCCCGCATGCCGCGGACGCTCATTCTTGAGCCGACCCGCGAATTGGCAGCGCATGTCGAGGAGAACTTCATCAAATACGGAGTCAATCACAAGCTCAACGTTGCGCTGCTGATCGGCGGCGTTTCGTTCGGCGACCAGGAACAGAAGATCATGCGCGGCGCGGACGTGCTGATCGCTACACCGGGCCGCCTGCTGGACTTCTTTGAACGCGGCAAGCTGCTTCTCAACGGCATCGATATTCTGGTGATCGACGAAGCGGACCGCATGCTCGACATGGGCTTCATCCCGGATATCGAAAAAATCTGCAAGATGGTGCCTTTCACGCGCCAGACGCTATTCTTTTCGGCCACCATGCCGCCGGAAATCACCCGGCTGACCCAGCAATTCCTGCAGAATCCGCAACGGATCGAAGTGGCGCGTGTTGGCGCCACTGCCGCATCGATCAAGCAATCGCTGGTTGCGTCCCATCCAGGCCGCGACAAGCGCGAAACCCTGCGCAAGCTGATCCGCGGAGCCGAAAATTTCCGAAACGCGATTATCTTCGCCAACCGCAAGCGCGACGTGGCAATCCTGCAAAAGTCGCTGACGACCCACGGTTTTTCCGCAGGAGCTTTACATGGCGACATGGAGCAGTCGGCGCGCATGGCCTCGCTGGAAGCGTTCAAGAAGGGCGATGTTTCGCTGCTAGTTTGCTCTGACGTAGCAGCGCGCGGCCTCGACATTCATGATGTCAGCCATGTCTTCAACTTCGATATTCCGACCCATCCGGACGACTACGTGCATCGGATCGGTCGTACCGGACGCGCCGGGAAATCGGGTGTCGCCAAGACCATCTGCCTGAAGGACGAACAGAAATATATCGACCAGATCGAAAAGCTGACCGGCCAGACCATAGAATGGGAAGGTCCGAAATTCGACGAGCTGGACGAACCGACGGACTTCACTCTTGGCAGGGGGCGTTCGAGCCGTTCGCCGCGCGCCCGCACCGGACGCAGCCGTACTGGCCGCGACCGGGATCCCAATCAGGGTCGCGGGGCGCGCCGCGACGCAATCCTTGCCGCCGCTGCCGAGCGGGAGGCTGACGACCATGACGATTCGGATATCGTAGAGAATGCAACAGCCGGCGAATCTCAGGACGGCGACCGCTCAAAGGAAAAGCGGCCGCGCAAGCGCCGCTCCGAACGCAAACGTTCCGAAGAGCGGGATCAGGTCGTGGAGACAGCAGCCGAGCCGGACGTCAGTGAGGACGATGCAGCTGAGGGCGATATGCAAAAGCGTCAGCGCCGGCCGCGAAAGGATCGCACCGAGGCGTCTGGACGTGAACCGCAGCCGCGCGAAAATTCACGCCGCGAACAGCAACGGCGCTATCGCGACGATACCGGCCCCTCGCCTATCGGCTTTGGCGATCACATGCCGGCGTTCCTCGCTCGCCCGATCCCATCGCGTGCATCGCGAAAGGAACAAGCCGCCGCCGAAGAATAGCTTAAATCGGCATTTTCCTGACAGATTCAGGCATTCAAGAACAAAACCGGGCGGCCTGGCGCCCGGTTTCAATTTGTGTTCTTGCGTGATCCTCTTCTGCCGTCTTTGCTCAATGGATGGATTTTCGCAGCGGCCGCTTTCAGCGCAGTCGCATGGGATATGCGCGCCCATTTCAGAAACTCGTCGCCGTCCTCGAACGCATCTTCCGGCAGCCTGTAGTATCCCATCTTCACAGGATCGCGACCGCTTCGAGAGTAAGCAAATGGTCGCGAGCCAGCAGCCTCGAACAGCGGTTCGGTATCCGGTTCCGATTTCATGTAGAGTTCGCCGCGTGCTACAAGAGCAAACATCAAGCCATCGGCAAAGACGCCCAGCCCACCGAACATCCGCTTGATCTGTACAGGGCCGAAGGGACGGAACAAGTCCTCGAGTATCTCCCGGTCCATCCCTTGCTACGCTCCGCCTATTCCGTCGAAGCGCCGAGTACCTCGGACGCTGCCGGCGTAATCGCGACACTTTCGCCGCAGCCGCAGGCCGATGTTTCGTTCGGATTGTTGAACACAAATTCTGATTTTATCTCATTGTCGATGTAGTCCATCTCCATGCCAACGATGAACATGAGCGCCTTTGAGTCG
>JAPOIA010000334.1 GCA_029979185.1 Alphaproteobacteria bacterium
CAGCGGAAAACTTATGGAAACTGGCAATCTTCAAATTTGCGCCGACAGCGGAACTGCACCACTATGCATGTATAAAGCGTCGCAAGGCGCAGCTGACCGGTCCTCAAATGCCGGTTGCCGGGAGGAGTTTTGTGCATGGCATCGAGTCCGATCAATCTTAATATCGCTATTGCGGAATACCAGCATACTCGCGCCGTCAGGAATGGCGATATCTCGATCGAGGGAGTGAACGCGAACTTCTTGAATGTCACGCCGCAGATCGCCGCATACCGGCGCATGGTACGCGAACTTGAATTAGACGTTTGCGAAATGGCGCCGACCACCTACATCATCGCCCGCGCCTACAACAAGCCATTCACAGCTTTGCCTATTTTCGTGTCCCGCTATTTTCACCACAGCGGCCTGCTGGTGCGCCCCGATGCCGGCATCAGGGAGCCGAAAGACCTTGAAGGCAAGAAGGTTGGCGTGCGCGCCTATTCAGTCACGACCGGCGTCTGGACCCGCGGCATCCTGATCGATGACTACGGGCTTGATACATCCAAAGTGACCTGGGTCGTGGACGACGAGGAACATGTACTGGAAATGAAGCTTCCGCCCAATGTCATACATGCGCCAGAAGGTACGTCCCTGGTCGAGATGATGGCGAAGGGTGAGATTTCCGCCGGCTTCTCCGGTAATGCGGGCCTTGGCCGCGCCGGTGCGCCAACTGCCGGATGGGACGCAAAGAAGCTCACCCCCGCCGACTATCCGGAACTGTTCCCGGACGCCGTCGAACGCGAGGCCGAGTGGTACAAGCGCACCGGCATTTACCCGATGCACGGCACGATCTGTGTCAGGGACAGCGTATTGAAGGAACACCCCTGGGTTGCAAAGTCTCTCATGGACGCTTTCACGGCGGCCAAGAACGCCTGGCTACCAGACATGCGTTCAGGCAAGGCCGATGCCGCAACCGACAAGAAGTACAGAGATCTTGTGCCGCTTGTCGGCGAGGATCCGTTGCCCTTCGGCGTCGAGCCAAACCGCCCGACCATTGAGGCTCTGGAAAGCTACGCCTTCAAACAGCAGCTCATTCCGCGCCGCGTCGGCATGGATGAACTGCTGTTCGATCCGGATAAAGTCTGAGGAGGATGGCCGATGTCTGGCCCCATTATCGATATTCACCCGCATATCATTTCCACCGATACGCAAAAATATCCGCATGCACCGCTGTTCGGCATCCAGTCGGACTGGTCGAAAGAACGGCCGGTGGGCATTACGGAATTCATCGCCGCCATGGACGAGGCAGGCGTCAGCAAGGCGGCAATCGTGCACGCCTCAACCTGTTACGGCTTCGATAATTCCTATGTAGCGGACGCTGTCCAGACCTGCGCCGACCGCTGCACTGCAGTCGGATCGATAGATCTGCTGGCCCCCGGCGCGGTCGAGGAAGCCAAAAGCTGGTTCGCGCGTGGGATTACCGGCCTGCGTATTTTCACCGGCGGCAGCACCAAGGAAGTCGACGCCAGCATACTCGATGATCCCAAGACCTTTCCGGTCTGGGAACTGATGAACGAGCGCGGCCTGTCCATGTGTATCCAGACCGATACATCCGGCATCCCGGCAACGATCAGCCTCGCCAAGCGGTTCACGAAGGTTCCCGTGCTCGTCGACCATTTCGCCCGTCCGGATGCCCGTGGTGGTGCGCCCTTCGACAAGGCCCGCCCGCTGTTCAGCATGGCAGGCATTGAAAACATCTACCTGAAGTTCACGCCGGTCGTCACGAAGCGGTTGGATGAATGCGGCGCCGATGTACAGGCCTTCATGAGCAAGCTCGTGGCCGAATTCGGTTCAGGCCGGATAGCATGGGGTTCCAACTGGCCGAATTCGCCGGGAACGCTTGCCGAAATTCTGGCGGAAGGCAAGGCCGGCATCGCCCACCTCAGCCAGTCGGATCAAGATGCGATCCTCGGAGGCACCGCGCTGAAGCTCTATCCGGTCCTGAAGGGATAAGCCGATGGCGCGCACTTATCCCGCAAGCGGGCCGGTCAGATTGAAACTGAACCTTGCGGACAGCCCCCTCACCGCTGCGCTGAAGGCCGGGACTGTGTCGTCGCCACTCATCACCTTCGATTTCAGCGGACCGAAAATCGCCCACGACGGTTTCAAACCGATGGTGCGAGAGGAAGCATTCGACGGCGGAGAACTGGCTATCGTCACCTTTCTGCAGGCAAAGAACTATGCCAAACCATATGTGCTGCTGCCGGCAGCCGTCGTCGGCCGTTTTCAGCATGCAACCATTTCCTATATGGCCGGCCGCGGAATAGAAAAGCCAAAGGACATGGAAGGGCGGAAGGTCGCTGTGCGCGCCTACACGCAGACAACGGGGACATGGGCGCGCGGGATTCTCCATCACGAATATGGTGTCGACCTCTCCGGCATTACCTGGATCACGACGGATGATCCGCATCTTGCCGAATACACCGATCCGGCAAATGTCGTGCGTGTCTCAAAAGCGGAGAAGTCGCTGGACCAGCGCATGATCGACGTCGAAGCCGATGCTGGTATCCTCGGCTTGAACCGGCCGGCCCATCGTGATGCGCAGCTGATGATCCCCGATCCGGAAGCAGCAGCCGAGGCCTGGTACGCGAAATACGGCTGCACGCACATCAATCACATGTTCGTGGTGCATCAGGAACTCGCACAGCAGAGGCCAGATGTCGTGGAGGAACTCTACAGGCTGCTCAAGGAAAGCAAGGCTGCCGCCGGAT
>JAPOIA010000335.1 GCA_029979185.1 Alphaproteobacteria bacterium
CGGCGACAAAGGTTAATGGCGTCAACCTTCCGCGTGGCATACATCGCGCAATCTAGTCATGTGCTGCTGCGCGGCTCCTGTGCACCGCGAAAACCGGTTGCAAGAACGTAGAGCTCTGCAGAATCGGCGCGGCTGGCCTTGGGCTTGATGTGCCGGACCGTTTCGAAGTCCCGCTTCAACATTGCCAGCAGGTCGCCTTCGGTGCCGCCCTGAAAAACCTTCGACAAAAAGAAGCCACCCGGCGCGAGCACCTGCCGGGCGAAATCGACGGCAAGCTCGGCCAGATACATGATCCGCAGGTGATCGGTCTTCTTGTGACCCGTCGTGTTGGCAGCCATGTCGGACAGCACGGCATCGGCGCGAACGTTGATGCCCTCGGCTTCATCGGCCAGTGTCTCTTCAACGGACTTGCCTGCAAGCATGGCGCGCAGGCGTTCCGGCGCGTCTTCCTCGGTAAAATCCATCACCGCGAATTCGACGCCCGGAATGTCCTCAACCTCCAGGAGATCGATGCCGATCACCCGTCCGGCGCCGCGCATCCCCTGGTCTACCGACTTCGTGCGTACGGCGGCAATCTGCGCCCAGCCGCCCGGCGCCGCGCCCAGGTCAACGACCTTCATGCCGGGCTTCAGCAATTTGAACCGGTCGTCGATTTCCAGCAGCTTGTATGCGGCACGGGACCGGTAGCCCTCGCGGCGGGCCCGGGTTACGTATGGATCGTTGAGCTGGCGCTCCAGCCACAGGGTGGATGAATGGCTGCGCTTGCGGGCGGTCCGGACATGAACCTTTAACCCGAAACCGTCTGAGCCCTTCTTCGATCCGGATTTCTTGCCCGGCGCCTGTTTGCCCGGGGTCCGGGGGGCCTCGGGTTTCGGAGCATCCGGCGCGGTGGACTCGACCGCCGCCTTTTTCACGCTCTTCTTCGCGGCTGGCGCCTTTGCGGCATTGAGGCTCGCGAATTTCTTGCGGTCCCTGGCTGCCCTTACTTTTGCATTTTGCCGGCCGGAGCGCGCGCCGGGCTTGTTGGAGGCAGGCTTCTTGCTCACGGCCTGCCGTCCCGGTCCGGGGCGTGATAGCTCCAGACCCTGTCTGCATTCATCATCTGCATGAGGATGCCCTCGCGCAAGCCGCGATCGGCAATGCGGACGCGCCCGGCGGGAAAGGCGCGGCGAATGGCTTCCAGAATGGCGCAGCCTGCCAGCACAAGATCGGCCCGCTCGTGACCGATGCAACCATTCGCGGCCCGCTCGTCATAGCTCATTGATCGCAGCGTCGACATGGCGGCGTCCACTTCCTCGCGGGTCATCCACAAACCGTCGACCTTCCGCCGGTCATAGCGCGCCAGTTCCAGATGAACGCCCGCCACCGTTGTCACCGTGCCGGAGGTGCCGAGGAGGTGAAACCGGTGGCAGCGCGCTTCGCTCGCCGCACGCTCCGCGAATTCCCCCAACTCGGTGGCCACATGGGAAACCATGGCTTCGAACGTGTGTTCGTCGACATCGTGGCCGCCAAACTTTTCGGCCATTGTCACGACGCCCAGCGGCAGGGACGTCCAGAAACGGATGCGGTCGCGAAGCGTATCATCCGCTTTGGCCGCATTGAGACCGCTTGCACGATCGTCGCTTCCGCCCCTGTTAAGCCAGACGACCTCCGTCGATCCGCCACCTATGTCGAACAGAACAATGGCCTCCGCCTCCCGATCGGCCAGGAGCGTGCATCCGGCCGCGGCCAGATGAGCCTCGGTCTCGCGATCGACGATTTCAAGGTCCAGGCCAACCTCATCCCGGACGCGCGCCAGGAATTGCTCTCCGTTTGCGGCAGACCGGCAGGCCTCCGTAGCGATGAGCCGGGCGCGCGTGACGCCCTTGTTTTCCATCTTGTCGCGGCAAACGGCGAGCGCGGACAATGTCCGCTGGATCGCTGCCTCGCTCAGGCTTCCGGTACTGGAAAGCCCCTCGCCAAGCCGTACAATCCGCGAAAAGGCGTCAACGATGCGAAACCCTTCACGGTTCGGCCGGGCGATCAACAGACGGCAGTTGTTGGTGCCGAGATCGAGGGCAGCATAGGTCGCCCGCTGGCGGCGGCTACCGAAATCGGCATGGGTGCGGCCGCCGGGCGACTGCTCGCGACCTGCCATAGCAGAGTTCGCGGCGCCGCTTGTGCGGTCTCCGTTGCTGTCCACAATCAAACTCCATGACGCCGGTGCGCTGAAAAGCGCTGGCGTGCGTTATGGGAAGTGTATCAAGGCAGCTGCTGAAATGCCAAGCGCCATTTGCATGCCACATGTCAGAACTGCGAGGCTTTTAGCGAAATAAGCCGCTTGGCGGCAGCGAAACGCCAGTTTTGGCGCAGCAAAGTGATACTCGGGGCCATATTTCAGGAGCAATTGCGCCTTGTCGGCAATTAGTAGCAGGAGACCCTTGAACTCCGCTACGCTCTCCGCTATCTAGCCCCCACCTCAGCGGTCACGACCGCCTGTTGGGGAATCGTCCAACGGTAGGACAGCGGACTCTGACTCCGTCAATCTAGGTTCGAATCCTAGTCCCCCAGCCAACACCCCTGAAACCCGCCGCCCGGCGGGTTTTTGCTTTCAACCCCACTGGCTGTGGAATAACTCCGCGAGCGCTGCGTCTCTCTTAGACCGGAGGAGTGCTGTTGTTTTTTTGTCAAAACGCTAAAGTTTCCGGTGCGCCTGTCGTCAAAAAGCCGACGCCGTGTGGGAGCGGCGTAAATCGACAAGATTG
>JAPOIA010000336.1 GCA_029979185.1 Alphaproteobacteria bacterium
CGGCGGTTGCGCCGAATTTTCCTGGGAACGCAACATGCCGGCGCTTGGCGAACAGTTCCATGTTTTGGCGCCGGATCATCTTGGCTTCGGCTTGACCGACAAGATATTCGACTTCAACGATCAGTTTGGCCGCCGCATCCGCCATATCCGCCGCTTCATCGAGATCATGGAAACCGGGCCGGTGCATGTCATGGGCTCGTCCATGTCCGGCGGACTGTGCCTGACGGTGGCTGCCCGTGATCTGCCGGACTGGCCGCTTCTGTCTGTCACCTGCTGTTCCGGCGGAGGGGATGCGCCCGACAACGAGGCACGCAAGGTCCTAAACAGTTACGACGGCACTAAGGATCACATGCGCCGAATTGTCGACACCATGTTTGTCGACAAGAGCTATTCTGCGGACGAGGCCTATATCGACCGGCGCGTCGAGATGGCCAATCTGGCGGGCGGTTGGGAAGCAACCGCAGCCGCGCGCTTCAAGGCGCCCTTTGCCCGCCCCGGTGGCAAGAGCGAGCGCGACCAGATCCGCTACGGCAATATCAAGGTTCCGGCGCTGGTCTTCGCAGGCAAGCACGATTCATTGCGCAACCCGGGCTACACCGATGGCTTCGTACCGCATATTGCCGATGCCGAGTTGCATGTGTTCGAAAAGGCCGGACATATGGGCAATATCGAATGCGCTGATGAATTCAACAGCAAGGTTCTGGCGTTCCTGAACCGGGTCAGCCCGGCCTGATCCCGACGGAGAAGCTCTTGTCCGATACGATCGATATGCGCCTTACAGCTATCCGCTACTAGGCGCATGAAACGCACAGTTTCGAGTTCACTCCGCTCGACGGCCGGACCTTATCGCCTGTCGAACCAGGCGCCCATATCGACATCCACTTGCCCAACGGCATGATGCGCCAGTATTCGCTGGTCACGGCGGAAGGCGAACGCAACTCCTATGTCGTGGGCATAAAGAAGGATCGCGCGAGCCGCGGGGGATCGAAATACATCCATGAGCACCTGCATGTTGGCGAGGTTCTGAAGATCGGCGGCCCGCGCAACAATTTCCCGCTCGACGAAGCCGCTGCCCACAGCGTCCTGATCGCTGGTGGAATCGGCATCACACCGATCTGGTGTATGGCGCAGCGGCTGATCGCCAAGGGTGCGCCCTGGACGATGTACTATTCCTGCCGCGAGCGCAGCGAAGCAGCCTTTCTGGGCGATCTGCAGGGCAGGCCGGAAGCGCACCTACATTTCGATGCCGAGAGCGGCGGCAAGTTCCTGGACCTCAAGGAGATCGTTGCTAAGGCTTCGGAAGGCTCGCATTTCTATTGCTGCGGCCCCACGCCGATGCTGAAAGCTTATGAAGAAGCGACAGCGAATGTCCCGGAAAGCCACATGCACGTCGAATATTTCACCGCGGCCGAGGAAGCGGCGACGGAAGGCGGCTATTCGGTTGTCTTACAGCGCTCCGGCAAAGAATTTGCCATTCCCGCAGGCAAGACAATCCTGCAGGTGCTGCGTGAAGCCGGTATGGATGTCACCTATTCCTGCGAAGAGGGCGTCTGCGGCGCATGCGAAACGGCTGTTATTTCCGGTACGCCTGACCACCGCGACAATATTCTCACCGACCGCGAGCGCGAAGAATCCAAGACGATGATGATCTGCTGCTCGGGTTCGAAGAGCGCAAAGCTCGTGCTGGATATGTGACCTACCGTTACCTGGCCGCAAAGTCGACCGGCAGTCTTGCCTATCGATAAGATAGCCGCTGTCGCGCCGGGCTCGCTTCCGCTTTGCGATAGGCGGCAGCTGCGCGCGCGGCAACCTGGCGGGCGCGTTTTTCAATACGTGCGCTGTCCTTCAGATAGTTTGCTGCAAACCTGTCCATGCCCCAGACTTGATACTGATAGACGTGATGGACTTTATGTGCCCACCACTCGATATCGGCAGCCGCGTTTGCCCCAGGCATTATTGAAAAGACGATCACATCGTCGACCACCATCGCATGGTCATGTCCCGCAAACAGCTTGTGTGCACCGTTGATGAGATTGGGAAGCGAGACAGCCATTCCGCCCTGGACATAACGGACGCGCTTCAATGCGTAGATTGGTATGGTCTTTGATAGAACCGCAATGATGCGCGACGGCAATGGCCGCGAGTTAGGATAATGGAGGTTACTGGCGTTGCGAATGGCTGTGGCCAGCGCCGGCACAACGGCCTTCTGCGGCACACTTCTGTCAAGCGTGCGTGGGATTTCTCTCGCGCCTGTTCTTACCACGGACACAAAGTTTTCGACCCCCTCTATGCCATTCGCGGCATAGTTGATTGTCTGGCCGACATTGCCGCCAATGACCTTGGTAACGCTGCGGATGTTGCCGAGATCGAGGCCTTTGCTTTTGCCTCGTGCATTCCGTCTTGATTGGCGTGGTGGGGAGGTCCGGCGCGGCGCGGCTGTTTGTGTCAGCAACGCAGGCGCCTTGCTCACCGTTTCCGCGATTATTTTCAACTTGACGCCAATTCGCTCACCGAGCCAGTCGGCATAGGCCGACGGTGAGCCGAGTGCAAGCTACAAGGACAGGACTCCGGCCATGCCGGTCACGATCAGCCTGACAGTAACAGCTTTTGGCCGTTTACGCTCTCCCTGCAAACGCATATTGTCTTGCAAAAGCATGTTGCCTCCATTGCCGCAACAGCCTCGGTTCATCAAACGGCCAATATTATTTACACTTATGCAAGCAATCCGTAAAAACAATCCAT
>JAPOIA010000337.1 GCA_029979185.1 Alphaproteobacteria bacterium
ATGATATCGTCGACGTTATCCAGCAGGAAGCAGACGAAGACGTAAAGGCCCTAGGCGGTGTCCGGGCGACGGAAGAATTATCCGATTCCGTGTTCGGGATCGCCCGCAGCCGGTTTCTGTGGCTGTTCGTGAATCTTCTGACGGCGTTCGCGGCCGCTTCCGTCATCGGGCTGTTCGAAGGCCAGATCCAGAAAATGGTGATCCTCGCGGTTATCGTTCCAATCATTGCCAGTCAGGGAGGCAATGCCGCTACCCAGACCATGACCGTTGCCGTCCGGGCGCTGGCGACCCGCGAGCTGACCCGCAACAACGCGACTCGCATCATCCGGCGTGAATTGTTCGTCGGGTTGATCAACGGCCTGGGTTTCGGCCTGCTGACCGGTATAGCGGCGTCTGTCTGGTATGGCCTGCCGGTTCTGGGGCTTGTGATTGCCATGGCGATGACCATCAACCTGGCTGCGGGGGTGCTTGGCGGCGTTCTGGTGCCAATGATGCTGGACCGGTACAAGCTCGACCCGGCGGTTTCGTCCGGCGCTTTCGTAACCACGGTTACGGACGTTGTCGGTAACTTCTCGTTTCTCCTGTTGGCGGCCCTGTTTTTCAAGCTGCTCTAGGTAAAGCCTGCAGAAATGTCGCAAAACGACGTGAATTCACAAGAATTTATGCTTGTTTTCGCGGCTGTTAACGAAACATTACCGGGGAACCGTTAAATCTGGCTGTCGAATTATATTGTTTGCGTCCACAGTTCATACAGGTTTGCCGTGAAAGCAGGGATCATTGCCGCACTATCGGTCGTAGCGCTCGGGCTGGCTCTTGCAGGATGCGGCGGCTCTTCACCGATGCTCAATGCTTCGGAAGGGGAAGGCGGCCGGGCCGGGGACGGTAACAGCCATTTCGTCCGGGCCCATCCGAACCAGTTCCCCATCCACGGGATCGATGTGTCCAAATACCAGGGCAATATCGACTGGAACGCTGTACGCGATTCCGGCGTGAAGTTCGCCTGGATCAAGGCGACCGAAGGCGGGGATCACGCCGACGAGAAGTTCCTGCAGAACTGGAACGGGGCAAAAGCTGCAGGCGTGCCGCGCGGCGCCTATCATTTCGTCTACTGGTGCCGGCATCCGCACGAGGAAATCAACTGGTTCAAGAAGAATGTGCCTTACGATCCGCAGGCGCTGCCGCCGGTACTCGATGTGGAGGCGACACCGAAGTCGAAAACCTGCAAGCGCAAACTGCACCGGCCTGAAGTTTTGAGCGACATGCGCGCCATGCTGCAGGACATGGAGCGCCACTACGGCAAGCGTCCGGTCATCTACGTAACGGTCGATTTCTATGCCGCCATCATGCATCCGAATGAATTCAGCGATTATGCGGTGTGGGTGCGTTCGACGAAATACGCGCCGCAGGTGAAATATCCCGGCCGGCGCTGGACCTTCTGGCAGTATCAGTCCGACGGACGGGTTCCTGGCATTCGCGGCAATGTCGACAAGAACGTCTTCGCCGGCAGCCGGGCCGAATGGGTGCGCTGGCTGAAGACTGGAAAATTCTGATCCGTCTCTTCGGCTGCCCGCACCGCGGATCAGAGCCAGCGCCGGACTTTCCACTTGTAGGCGAGATATTCGGCGCCGAACTTGCGTTCCAGATAGTTTTCCTCCGGCTCGATAGCCAGTTTCGTGACCGCGTAGACGGCCAGGGGCAGTGCGATCAAAAACCAAAGCGAATTCAGAACGAGTGCCAGTCCGGCGGTAAAAAGGCTCATGCCCAGATACATCGGGTTGCGCGTGCGGGCGTAGATGCCTGTCGTGACAATGCGGCTTGTAGGGCTGATCGGGAGCGTGGCAGTCCCGGCAATCAGAAATGCGATTTCGGCCCATACCGCGACTACGATAGCTACAGCTACCAGCAGCCAGCCGGCAGGCCGCAACACTGCTGTCCCGTCAACCGGATACAAGGTTACATTGGTGTTCCGGGACAGGACGTAGGCAGCTATGCAGGCGAGCGAAAAGATCGTAGGCGGCCAGATGAAGCGGCTGGAGGCATCGCGGTGCGCTGGTTCCTGCTGCTGGTCATGGCGGAAAGGCTGTTCTGGCATCTGACGGCGCTCTCTCAGCTGTTATTTCGTTCCGGTGTATTGCCGCAACTATAGCTCTTTTTCATGGTGGAAAACCCTGTAGACTTCAGCAATCGCACAGGACCACGCATACCATCTATGCCGGCATTTCAGCCGGTGTGCGGAGACGAACGAATGATTTTCAATAGCCAGGGTGTTTTCGATTTCGGGCTCGGTGAGACTGCTGACATGCTGCGAGAGACCGTGCGCAGCTTTTCCGCTGCCGAGATTGCTCCGCGTGCGGACGACATTGATCGCAGCAACGCATTTCCGCGTGATCTGTGGCCGCGCCTCGGAGACCTGGGCCTGCATGGCATAACGGTCGAGGAGGAATGGGGCGGCAGCGGATTGGGTTATCTCGAACATTGCATTGCGGTGGAGGAAATCAGCCGTGCTTCGGCTAGCGTCGGTCTCAGCTATGGCGCCCATTCCAATCTTTGCGTCAACCAGATCCGCCGCAACGGCACGGACGAACAGAAGCGCAGATATCTGCCGAAGCTCATTTCCGGCGAGCATGTCGGCGCGCTGGCGATGTCCGAGCCGGGCGCGGGTTCGGACGTGGTTTCGATGCGCACGCGGGCGGACAAAAAAGGCGATCGTT
>JAPOIA010000338.1 GCA_029979185.1 Alphaproteobacteria bacterium
GACGCCATATCGGCTTTGCATCGCATGGGCCGCGCCTACCTCGCGTTTTCCCATGAAGAACTCGGCTTCTACTTCACCCTGCTCGGGAACAGTCAGCGGCTCGGTATTGAAGGACATGCCGCTGTTGATCTTCATTTACAGGGCCGCAGGCGCCTAAACGCAGGTCATTGAAATCGATAACTTTACGTCCGGCCTGAAGAGTTCCGATGCATTATAAACAAGCTTCTTCACAATGTCGACAGACGCAAGCTTTGAGGACGCCATCAATGTCCTCCTGGCGACTTCGCAGATGGAATTTCCGGTGATCGACTATGCCGGCAAGGTCATGGGCCTCCTCAGAAGTGATACGCTGATCGCAGCCCTGAGCCAAAATTCGCGATTCGAAGGCATCATCATTGCAGACCGCCGGCTCGCAACTCCATTCGGGGGAAACATTGCAAGACGACTGGAGGAGCTGAACCTCCTTGGGGCGAGTGCTATGACCGCGATCAGTCGCGATTGCAAGGTGTCCGGCATGCTAACGCGCCAGAACATCATCTAGATGCTGATGATTCATGCGGTCAAACCGGAATGGCAATTCGCGCGGCGGTAACTTGCCCCGAAACTTTGCACGAAACAGCGGGAGCCGCTACATCGCAGCCCCCAGGATGAGCCCCTGTATCAGCAGCACGCCCAGCCAGTGCCCGCCATCAATCACAGTCAGCGACGGCTTCGCGCCACCGTAGGCATAATTGGTCGCCATAGTCGTGATGGCAAACCCTAGCCAGAACAGGAATCCGTAAATAAGGCCGTTGATCGCCGTCGCGCCGATCTTCGTCAGCAGAATGGCGAACACGCCCGCCATCACGAGTTCGGCGATAAAGGTTGTGACCATCGGCCCGACGGGAACGACCGGCTTGCCGCTGGCATCCACCATGTCGGCTTCTGTCTTCCCGGCAGCATCCATCCACGGCTTCGACAAGACCATGTACCACAGGGCGCCGTAACCAAAACTGACGATCGCAGCAAACAGGACGGGGAGAAATCTCGCCATTGATCTTCCTTTGTTGGGCATCGCCGAAGACAGCTTGATCGTAGCGGAAATTTCCGGAACGGCAAACAAACGCGGGGTCCCGGACCTGCCGCTTCATCGAATCTTAACCACAAAGTTTTAACCGCGATTAACGATTTCCGCGCAATGGTTTTTCCCAAAGGATTATCTATGGCGCGCCTCAACCCCGCATATCTGATCCGCATCCTATGCCTTGCGAGCGTGACAATGGCGCTGGCGGGTTGCGGATTCTATGCCGCGCCTGAACGTCCTGCCTGGCGAGATGCCGCCGAGCGCGCCTGCCTTGCGCGCAAGAAGGTGAAAGTCACCCGTTATATTACCCCTCGCAGCAGCATAGACGGGCCGGGCATCTGCGGCCTGAACCATCCCTTCCACGTGACGGCCCTGGCCAACGGAACCGTGGCGATCAAGTCCAGAGCTACCCTTGGCTGCCCAATGATCGAGGCGCTGGAAACTTGGGTCGCAGATGTGGTTCAACCCTCCGCCATGGCGCGGTTCGGCCAGCCGGTCACCGAAATCAATACCATGGGCTCCTTCAACTGCAGGCGGCGAAACCATAATCCGGGTTCGAAACTCTCTGAGCACGGTTTCGGCAACGCGCTAGATATCGGCTCCTTCACCTTAGCCGACGGACGCAAACTGAAGATCATCAAGCACTGGCGCCACGGCGAACACCAGGAACGTGCCTTCCTACGCGAAACCCATACCGGCGCCTGCCGCTACTTCCGGACCGTACTCGGTCCCGGTTCAGGCCGCCTTCATGAGAATCACCTTCATATCGACCTGGCGATGCACGGCAAGACATCGCGCGGGCTACGCCATTACTGCCGCCCGGTGATCAAGGATATCCTGCCGCCGCCACGCCGCGATAACCTGCCGGACCCGCCGTACATCGAACCCGATCCGGAAATCGCCAAGCGCATTAACCCGAAACGGTCTATAGCGATCCTTCGTCCACTCGGGGGCGCACCTCTCGGCAACATCCTACGCGGCCCGTTGCGTTCGGTTCCGCTGCCGCCCGCCGATATTCCAGCGGTGACTGCACACGCCTACGATGACAGAAACAACAGGATCAGGGATTACGACAATCGCACTTATAGCCGCCTGAGCCGGCTGAAGCCGGGCGCTCCGATACAACTGGACACGATGATTTTACGCGGTGTGACCGCGCCGCGAAACAATGCCCCCAGCAGCGGCGCCATCCGCGCCGATGGCGTCTATGTTCCACCCGGCTACTGAAAAACACCTGCCCGCAGCGGATGCTGCGGGCAGTGCATTTTGCGAATGTTAAGGCGATGTTTTATACTTGGAACGTTATTTTATTTTGCCTTGCGCAGCGTCGTGCTTATCCGTCCACAGCTTGACTTCCTTGTAGAACTTGACAGCTCCCGGATGCACCTTCAGCACGACATTGCTTGGGATCAGTTTATTCTGTGCAACGCCACGCAGCGGTGGATAATCCTTCTGCAACTTCGCCCACTGGCCGTGTACAGTCTTGGCCAGAATATAGGCATCTTCCGGCGTCACCTTGCCGCTGATATTAAGATAGGTATCGAAGGCTGCTATCTTCTTGGCCCTGTCGACATGACCAAGACGTTTCTAGGGCTTGATAGTCATCGTGTA
>JAPOIA010000339.1 GCA_029979185.1 Alphaproteobacteria bacterium
CAGCATGAGGGCTTCTTTGGATTTTTTTCCGCTTTTTCCCCCTCCCTGCATCCTCTCCCATAATCCGCCCATCGCCGTCCAAGCGAGGGGCCAGTCTCGAGCGGTCTTGACGGGCGGGCGGCGAGCGGTTCCTCCGGCGCGGGTCTCTACCGAAGACGCGCGTCCGGGGCGGTTCCGACGAGGTGGTTCTCCTCGCATCAACCCGGGAAGTTGCAAGACTTTTGGGATCAAGTTGATGCGTGAACACACATCAACCCAAAAAGTTGTTCGACTTTTTGGATAAGTTGATGTGCAGAGAATCATTTGGCGCCCGACCGTCAGGCATTACGACCTGTCTGTGCAATGCGCACTGGGGATCGGATGTTTCGATAGCTTGCTGTCGGAGCATCCGGTGGAAGAGCGGGAGTTCGGGACTGTAAAATGCCGCGCCGGAACGCTGGGAGACCGCGTTCTATTAAAATTGCTTGTGGTTGCCCGGTGTTCCGGCCCCTTGCATTCCCATTCGCAACTCGCGTGTGCTGCACGGCGGGACGATTGCTGCTGTTTGAATTCTTACGCACACGCCGTCATCCCGGCGCTTCGCTGCGCTGGCTCGCGATCACCGAAATTTCTGCTGATCCTACCGGCAGATGCGCAGGGTGCGGGCCTTGGTGATGCCGTAGGCTGCGTCCGGCTGAACGGTGATGGTTTCGCAATTGGCGGCCTTGGCCTCGCCGGATTTGGTGGCGGTGTTCAGCACCATTGCCGAAACGGCAATGAAAACGATGCCCGCTGCGAATGTAACAAACTTCAACATAATCAGCCCCGTAATGCCCCGGATCGTTCGAAATCCACTTCAAGCCGACCGCAGTTTGTTTACCTGCGGTTAGGTACAATCAATGGGGCTGCTATTGCCGTGCGGTTCGGCACATTGCAAGTGGGGAACTGGTTAATGTGCGAACAATTAGCAAGTTGTAGTTAAGTGTTGCGCGATTGCCACAGTCCGGCGCCGCGAATGGGTGGGAAACCCGCGCTCCGGCTTGTCAATCCCGGCCATTGGCTTGCGGCGACTCACGCTCTCGAATAATCCCAACGCATGAGCAAGCCTGTCATTCCTCCGACCCCGCCTCCCGATTCGCCGTCCGGTTCCGGCGGCGAGATCGTCAATCTCAAGGATGCGCTGGAAGAGCGCTATCTCGCCTATGCCCTGTCGACGATCATGGGCCGGGCGCTGCCCGATGCGCGCGACGGGCTGAAGCCGGTGCACCGGCGCATTCTCTACGGCATGCAGATCTTGCGGCTCGATCCCGGCACGGCGTTCAAGAAATGCGCCAAGATCGTCGGCGATGTGATGGGTTCCTTCCATCCGCACGGCGACCAGGCCATCTACGATGCGCTGGTGCGATTGGCGCAGGATTTTTCCTCGCGCTATCCGCTGGTCGAGGGGCAGGGGAATTTCGGCAATATCGACGGCGATAACGCCGCCGCCTATCGCTATACCGAAGCGCGGATGACCGATGTCGCCAAGCTGCTACTGGAAGGCATCAACGAAGACGCCATCGACTTCCGCGAGAACTATTCCGGCGACCAGAAAGAGCCTATCGTCCTGCCGGCGGCGTTTCCGAACCTGCTGGCCAATGGGGCGCAGGGTATCGCGGTCGGCATGGCCACCTCGATCCCGCCGCACAATGTTGCGGAACTGTGCGATGCAGCGCTCTATCTGATTGGCCACCAGAACGCCTCGTCAGACCAGCTTATGGCCTTCGTGAAGGGGCCGGATTTTCCGACCGGCGGCATCATCATCGACCATGAGGATGATATCCGCGAAACCTACCGGACCGGGCGCGGCTCGTTCCGCGTGCGGGCGCGCTGGGAGAAGGAAGACGGCGGCCGCGGCACCTGGGTCGCGGTGATTACCGAAGTTCCCTACATGGTGCAGAAGTCGCGGCTGATCGAAAAGCTGGCCGAACTGCTGAACGACAAGAAGCTGCCGCTGGTCGGCGATATCCGCGACGAATCCGCAGAGGACGTGCGCATCGTCATCGAGCCGCGTTCGCGCACGGTCGACCCGACGGTGATGATGGAAACGCTGTTCAAGGTCAGCGAGCTTGAATCGCGCTTCTCGATGAACATGAACGTGCTGGTCGATGGCGTGGTGCCGCGCGTTGTCGGCCTCGCCGAAGCGCTGAAGCAATGGCTCGACCATCGCCGCGACGTGCTGCTGCGCCGCTCGCGTCACCGGCTGGGCGAGATCGAACACCGGCTGGAAGTGCTGGCCGGCATGCTGGTCGCCTTCCTCAATCTCGACGAGGTGATCCGCATCATCCGCGAGGAGGACGATGCCAAGGCCGAACTGATGAAGGCCTTCGATCTTTCCGAAGTGCAGGCGAACTACATTCTCGATACGCGCCTGCGGTCCCTGCGCAAGCTGGAGGAAATGCAGCTCAAGCAGGAGCATGAGGAACTTACGAAGGAGAAGGCCGATATCGAGGGCCTGCTGGCGGACGAAAAGCGCCAGTGGAAGACCGTTCACTGGCAGGTGCGCGAACTTAAAAAGACCTATGGCCCGGAAACGGCCATCGGAAAGCGGCGCACCACATTCGATGAAGCGCCCGATACCGGCGGAGTCGATATCGCCGAGGCGATGATCGAGCG
>JAPOIA010000033.1 GCA_029979185.1 Alphaproteobacteria bacterium
ATTCGGCCACCTGTTCTCACGCTTGTTTTGCCACCCCTTCCGAGGAGCCTTGTACGCCTATCAGACGTCCTCAGACGCCCTGTCCGGACCATCCAGGAGCCAGATATATCTCAATGGAAGTCCCAGTTAAGGAAGCATGCCATGTCAGACCAAGCTCAGTGGCCTTATGTCGGTCTTTTGCAGTGAAATGCACACTCGCAGCCCATCGGTGCGGTCGATACGTCGATTTTGGAACTGTGAACACACGAAATCGTGGGTGTGAATGCGCATATTTCTGAGTATATTTTGTATTTGGCTTGTGCGCGTTTGGTCATGACGGTCTTGAACTCGATCTTTTCAATGCACGGCGAAAAGACCGGGAAACGCCATTCGCCGGCTGCCGGATGGCAGCCATCGCAATGCGTCGATCCGCGATCCCCTCAACCGCTAGAGAGGAAAGCGCCCTCCTTTGTCCTGCCGCTTGCATAGCGCCGAAAAGTTGTTCGACTTTTCGGATAATCGCTATGCCCTACACAGGACTGACAGGCTGCTCACCAGAAACTTTGCAAGTCGTTGAACCTGAAAGCGAATGGGAACGGCCACGGGTGCATGAACCCGCACCGGAAGTGCAAGTATTGGCGGGGAGTTACGGGAAAGCCGCGGAAATGTCAACCAAACAGGCTTCAAATGCGGCTCGCAGGCTCATTCACGGTATCCGGAGGCCTTCGTCCCATCAGAACAGCCTCGATATTATCGACCGCCACCATTTCGATAGCGCGGCGAACCACCGTGACTGCTGAGCCCAGATGCGGCGTAAACAGGGTTCTGTCCGGCATCTCCAGCAGCGCCTGCGCCACCTGCCGGGGCCGGTCCGCCCGCGCCCAGTCCTCGAATTCGAATACATCGGCTGCATAGCCGCCGAGCTGCCCAGTCATGAGCGCAGCCGCGACCGCTTGCTCATCCACCACGGAACCACGGCCGATATTCACCAGCCGGGCGCCGGGTTTCATGCGTTGCAAGGCTTCCGCATCGACCCAGTGCAGCGTTTTGTCATTCAGCGGCAGGGCCAGAATCAGCACGTCGCTCCGCTCCAACAGGTCCTCCCGGCTTACGAACGCGATCTTCAGGGCCGTCAGCTGTTCCTCGCCGGGATCGCGGCTATCGAACCCGCACAGCCGGCAACCGAATCCGTGCAGCCGCCGCGCCGTCTAGATGCCGACTCTGCCCAGCCCGGCAATGCCGACGCAGGCGCCATCGAGCCCAATGCCATAAAGTTCCGCCCGCCAACCGGCAAAACCGCCGCTGCGCACCCGCGCATCGCCGGCCATCAGGTGACGGTTCAGGCTAAGAGTTAAAGCCACAGCCAGCTCCGCCGTCGGCGCCGTCAGAAGATCAGGCACGATGGTCAGCCAGACGCCGCGCGCCGCGCAAGCATCGTCATCGAGATTATCGTAGCCCTTCAGTGCCCCCGCGACGATCTTCAGCGACGGACATTGCGCCAGGAATGCCCGGTCCACGCAATCGGTCATGAAGGCCATCAGCGCATCGGCGCCCTGCGCATGGTGCAGCAGCTCTTCGCGGCTCCATGGCTCGAGGCCGGGATTGCATAAAACATCGCCAAGCGCGGCCAGCCTGTCGCGGGTTTCGTCGAATACCGGATTGGTGACCACAATCTTCGGCCGTTGTGCCATGATCGGAAGCTCTTTCAGAATTCTCTCTGGCCGGCTACTTCAGCGAACGCCGCAAGAATGCGCCGATAGCGTCCACGATCGTCACGCAGACGAGGATGCAAATGAGGATGGCGGAGACCTGCGCGTATTCGAGCACGCGCAACGCCGCGATCAGCTCGAAGCCGATGCCTCCGGCCCCCACCGCGCCAAGCACAGTGGAAGCGCGGAAATTGTATTCCCAGCGATAGATCGTCGTATCGGCCAGCTGCGGCATCACCTGTGGTAGCACCGCATGCCAGATCACCTGAAACGGCGAAGCGCCCGCTGCGCGCGCCGCCTCGACAGGTTTCTGGTCGACATGCTCGATACTTTCGGAAAAGAACTTGCCCACCATACCCACCGAATGCAGCCCCAGCGCAAGAACACCGGGCAATGCGCCGAAGCCGACCATCGCAACCAGAATGATGCCCATGATCAGTTCGGGGATCGAACGCGTCAGGTTCAGGATGAAGCGCGATACATGATAGAGCGCCTTGTTCGGGCTGGTATTGGCCGCAGCAAAGAAAGCCAGCGGCAGGGACAAGGCAACGGCGATGGCCGTTCCGGCAATCGACATAGCCAGCGTATCGAACAGCGGTCCGAGCCACTTGCCGAAGCGGCTGAAATCCGGCGGAAACATTTCACTCGACAATTGCCGGACTGCCGGCCAGGCATCGGCAAAGCGCTTGGCGTCGAATAGGCCGGTCAGATACATCGCGGCTGCAATGACCGCAACGATGCCGGCAATGACAACGCTGCGCCTGAAGCGCGCAGCGTTCTCTTGTGCAAGTATCTGCTCGAAACTCATCTGCTATCAGCCGCCGACTTTCGCCAGGTCGAGATTCAGCAGCTTCGCGGTCTCGCGCAGAATGTCGTACGCCTTGTCGTCGGTTTTCACGAAGCCCTGGGCGCGGAACGACTTCAGGATTGCCTTGTCCTTCATGTCGATGAAGGCCTTGCGGATATTGCCCTTCAGCGCATCGTCGAGGTCACCCTGCATGACGATCGGATAGTTGGGTATCGGCGCCGATTCCTGCAGCACGACGACCTTCTGCGGATCGATCTTCTTCCAGGCAACCAGCCGGTTGTAGATAGCCTCGCTCATGCCGCCCGCCTGCACCTTGCCGCTCTGCACAGCACGGGCGACAGCATCGTGAGCGCCGAGATACACCGCCTTGTAGTCACTGGCCGCCTTCAGCCCGGCCTTCGCCAGCATGGCGCGCGGGATCAGATGGCTGGACGTCGAAGCCTGGTCGCCAAAGCCCATGATCTTGCCCTTCACGTCCGCGGCGGACTTCACGCCGGCGTCCGGATTGGCGATCAGCACGCTCCTGTAGGTCGGCGATCCCTTGGACAGGCCAACAGCGAACGGCTCCAGCTTCGGCGCCTTCGACTTGGCAAGCACGTAGGAGAGCGGACCGAAATAGGCGATCTCGATCCGGCCGAAACGGGCGGCCTCGATCATCGATGAATAGTCTGTCGTGACGACCAGTTCGATGTCCTTCTTCAGCGCTGCCTCAAGATATTTCTTCAGCGGCTGGGCGTTCTGGATGATGGTCGAAGCGTTTTCGTCGGGCAGCAGCGCAACGCGCAGCTTCGACGGATTCTTGCCCGCGGCAAATGCGGACAGCGGCGTGGCTGCGGCGGCAACTGCAGCCGAGCCGATGAGGAATGTACGACGGTCCATAGTCTTTCTCCTGTTAAGGTGAAGCGCAAGGCGCTATTAGGCCGCCAGACGTTCGGGCGGCGCGTTCCGGTAAATTCTATCGATGGTTTCCACGGGCAGGTCGGACGGCGAGCCATCGCTGACAATACGGCCACCCGAAACGCCAATGATACGATCGGCAAAACGCTGCGCCAGATCGACCTGGTGCAGGCTTACGATGGCGGTAATTCCGTCCTCCCGGCAGATGCGATGCAGGTCCGACAACACGCGCACGGACGTATCCGGATCAAGGCTCGCGACCGGCTCATCCGCCAGAATGATCGATGGCTTTTGCGCCAGCGCGCGGGCGATGCCGACGCGCTGCTGCTGTCCGCCGGAAAGTTCATCCGCACGGTTGAGCGCACGATCGAGCAAGCCGACACGATCCAGCGCTTCGAGCGCAGCGATCCGGTCTGCGCGCGGCAATGGCAACATCGCGCGCAAGGAGCCGTGATAGGAAAGCCGCCCGAGCAAGACATTCTGCAAGGCGCTGAGACGCCCGATCAGATGATGCTGCTGGAAGATCATGCCGGTCTTCTGCCGGTGCTCCCGCAAGCGGCGGCGGCTGGCATGAATGGACTGGCCACTATAGTCGCAGACAGTCCCTGCCGATGGGATCACCAGTCCGTTCATGCAACGCAGAAGCGTCGACTTGCCGGCGCCCGAAGATCCCAGCAACACGCAGAACGAACCCTGCGCGATTTCGACGGACACTTCCTTCAAGGCCTGAACGCCGTTTGCATAGGTAACTATGATCTCTGCAAGCCGCATACTGCACCGGTCCCTTCGTCGGGAACCCGTGTAGCAATCGTATGTCTCAGTTCTGTGACAGCGTCAGTGATCTGATGAAAAAGTTCAATCTCCACTTCCGCCGTGCCGCCGCATGGTGTCGAGCCACTCCTGACGCTTTATGTCGCTGGCCTGCCCGACGCCGCCGCACAGGTTTTCACGCACCGGCTTGATGCCGGCGAATTTCAGGATGTTTCGTTCCAGCGCCCGCAATCCGTGCGCGCCGAACCACCAGCGATAGACCAGCGTCGGCATGCCCATTGTAATGACGACGCGGGCGGACTTGCCCTTCCATAACTGGCGCGGAAAACCATCCCTTACATACTCAAATGCAACGCCCGGTCGCGCCACCTGCTCGAGGAATGCCTTCAACAGCGCCGGCTGCGCACCAAGCCACAGCGGAAAGACGATCACCAGATGATCGACCCAGGCTATATCGGCCGCAGCACCATCCAGCCCCGGTGGTATATGGCCGGATTCGAAGTCCTCCTGCGTGCGCAAAATTGGGAAATTCAGACTGGCGATTTCGATCCGCCGCATGGCATGACCAGCAGCTTCAGCGTCGGATGCATAGGCGTCCACCAGACTGCGGCACAAATGCCAGCCGCCGGGATCGAGGTGTCCCTGAATCATGACGATCTTGCGAGCCATGCGCCTGTCTCCCAATCGTGCCAGATGCCGGCCAAACTAGAGACTGGGAGAAAAGCGGCATTGCGCTGGCTCAAGGGGGGCTTGCCGGCGCCACAAATGGGCGCTTCACCCCTGTGGAGAATTTCGCTATGAAACCGCATCCGTCCGGACACGCATGTCAGAGGCGCCGGACTGTCCAAGGAGGTAACATGAACAGAACACTTTTTGGCGCGCCGCTCGTGGCGGCGGGTCTGCTCGCCGCATTTCCGGCAGCCGCACAGGATGCCGGAGGATTCTTCAAGGGCAAGACTATTACGATTATCGCCGGTTCGTCCGCAGGCGGAGGCCTTGATACATACGGACGCCTGCTCGGCCGTCACCTGTCGAAGCACATGCCTGGCAATCCCAATGTCGTTGTGCAGAACATGCCGGGCGCCGGAAGCCTGGTCGCGGCACGCTACATCTATACGAAGTCCCCGAAAGACGGTACGCAGATGGCAATCGTCCTGCCCGGGGCGCTGCTCTACAACCTGCTGAAAAAGGATATCCGCCCCGCCTATGATCCGACGAAACTGAACTACGTCGGTAACGCCAATTCCGAAACGGTCGTTTGCGTCATTCGCAAGGATGCGCCGATCAAGGACTTCAAGGATATCTTTGCCGGGAAGCAGCTGATCGTCGGCGGCACCGGCCCGGGCAGCACCATGGTCGACTATCCGAACGTCGCAAAGGCGGTGCTGGGCGCAAACATCAAGCTGATCCCCGGCTACAAGGGCTCCCGGCAGGTAAGCCTTGCCGCCACCAAGAATGAGGTGCATGGCGCCTGCGGCCTCGCATGGTCCAGCGCCAAACGCCAGTATCAGGGCATCGAGGACGGCGGCGGCCTCTTCAAGGTACTGGTGCAGGAAGACACAAAGACCCATCCGCAGCTGCAGGGAAAGGCGCCGCTAGCGGTGGATTTCGCCAAGACGCCGGAACAGAAGGCAGCACTTGAGCTGATGTATGCCCAGGGCATTATCACCCGCCCCTTCATCCTGCCGCCGGGCGTTCCCGCCGACCGAGTCGCCGTCATCCGCAAGGCCTTCATGGAAACCATGAAGAGCAAGGAACTGCAGGCCGACGCCGAAAAGCAGAAGACCGAGGCCGTCGCAACCGATGGCGCTTTCGTGCAGAACCTTGTCGCGAAAATCTATGCCGCACCGCCGGCCACCGTTGCTATGTTGAAGAAGGCTCTGGGCGGCAAATAGACCGCTCCTACAATACGACACGCAAACGCCCGCCCAGGAGAACCGTGGCGGGCGTTTTCTTTTGCGAAGTTCTCTTTTACCGACCCGTAACAACCCCGCCGACGGAACCGATCGTATCGTTCAGGCCGCCGCCGACCGCTCCGACCTGCGCGCCAATGCTCTCACGGACTCGCCCGTCGACAATTGCCAGCGGCACCGATACGGTAAGCCCCGCCGCACTACCGATGGTCTTTGCCGCACCGGTTGTCAGCAGGCCGACCCGCTCGTCGAGGCCCGACTTGGCGTCCGTCAGCCCCTGGCCCTGCGCCAACCTCGGCCTCAGCTACCGTTTCGTGACCAGCTTCTCGGGCAGCCGCCGACCCGGGATCAATCCTGCTCGAACGGGAATGAAAACTCCGGCGAGAACTCCAGTCCGTAACTGGCGAACAGGCGGCGTGACAGGTCATCGACCTTGCCGCTGCTGGTCCACACTTGCGGCGCTTCCGGCCCGCACCGGTCGTGCGCCTCCGAGCGCCGGAGCCCCAGCACATATTCAACCCGCCGCGCGATCGCGGGAGCAGGGTCGACAAAACTGACAGGCCAGCCAATACGTGTGCCTGCCAGCTTTTCCAGCCGCTCGCGCAGCAGGGGATAATGCGTGCAGGCCAGCACGATGTGATCGGTTCGCCTACCATTCTGTTCGATGAAGCAGGGCGCAAGCTCCGCAATCAGCGCGTCATCGAATGCATCGCCCTTGTCGTCAGGCTCATGCGCATACTGCTCGGCCAGGGAGGCAAGCGTTTCGCTGCCAACCAGCGTCACGTCACAATGGGCGGCATGGTCGCGGATCAGTCCATGCGTATAGTCGCGCCGCACTGTACCAGAGGTTCCCAGCACCGTTATCAGTCCGCCGCGCGATTGCTCCGCCGCAGGCTTCACTGCCGGCACAGTGCCGACAAAGTCGATCCGCGGATACAATTCGCGCAAATGCGGCAGCACCGCCGTCGATGCCGTATTGCAGGCAATGACCACCACGTCCGGCTCAACGATACGGAAGGCCGCGCCCAGCACATCCATCACGCGCGCAACGACGACGTCCTCGGACAACCGCCCATAGGGAAAGGCAGCATCGTCGGCGAGATAGATCCGCCGCGTTTGCGGCAGCAGCAGCGCCAGTTCACGATAGACGGTCAGGCCGCCAAGACCGGAGTCGAATGTGAGGATCAATCGGTTTTCAGGCAATGGTCACTCTGGAGCACGGAATAAGCGGCGGCAGGATCGCGAGGCCAGCGAGCGAATAGCACGTTGCCGCAAGACAGGGAAACAGGCCACGGCAGGAATGCGCCAGCGACGCGGATATGCAATGGTATTGCATAATATAAATTATTTCAAAACAATGTCTTAAAGTGTTTGGCATGCAGCCCGGAAGATCATAGGGTTGATCCATGTCGCAGCATACGCATCACCAGCATCGTCACGATCACGACCACGCGGGCCATGATCATCACGGACATGATAGTCATGGTCACGGCCACCACCATCACGGTCCGGGGCATGTGCATGCGCCGGCCAGTTTCGGCAAGGCTTTCGCCATCCGCATTTCGCTGAACGTGGCTTTCGTGGTGATCGAAGCGGTCTATGGCTTTCTCGCCAACTCGATGGCGCTGCTGGCCGACGCCGGGCATAATCTCTCCGATGTCTTCGGCCTGGTGATGGCATGGGCCGCCATGTACATGGCCTCAAAGCCGCCGACGCAGCGCTTCACCTATGGTCTTGGCGGCTCGACCGTGCTTGCTGCATTGTTCAATGCGCTTCTGGTTCTGCTGGCCGCCGGCGCCATCGGCTGGGAAGCGATGCGCCGCTTTTTCGATCCGCAACCGGTCGCCGGCATGACGGTGATGATTGTCGCCGCGATCGGCATTGTCATCAACACCGCCACCGCCCTGTTGTTCATGCGCGGCCAGGATGACATCAACATCAAGGGCGCCTTCCTGCACATGGCAGCCGATGCCGCCGTATCCGCAGGCGTCGTGATTGCCGGTCTGCTCATTCTGTTCACCGGCTTGCAATGGATCGATCCGGTCGTGAGCCTGCTCATCGTCGCCGTCATCGTCTGGAGCACCTGGGATTTGTTGCGCGAATCCGTGATCATGGCGCTCGCTGCTGTGCCGCGCGGTATCGACGCCAGCGAAGTGCGGGCCTTTCTAGCCGCCAGTCCGGGCGTACAAAGTCTGCACGACCTCCACATCTGGCCGATGAGCACAACGGAAACAGCGCTAACCTGTCACCTCGTCATGCCGGATGGGCACCCGGGCGATGCCTTTATCGCTGAAACCAGCACCCGCCTGCGCGAGCGCTTCCGCATTTCGCACGCAACGCTGCAGATCGAAACGGATGGAAACGGCAACTGCCAACTGGCGTCTGACAACGTGATCTGAACATCTTTGCGTCAGGCCTTTATGCCCCATCCCTTTGCAATCGCATCAATCCGGTCAGCCGTCATCTGCGGATGCGATCTTACAACGTCGTGCAGGGCGTCGAATTCGCTGTACTCCCATCCCGGCTCGCCCTGCACCCGCGCGGCGAACATGTAAAACACCGACCCCTTGTACTCGTTGCACAGAATGTAGTGGCGGCGCGGCCACGTCCGTTGCTCCGGCTCCCGCACAGAAACGAATTTTTCCGACATGCAGCCGACCGGATGCGGCGTGAACATCTTTTTCCATTTCTCCGCTTCCGGCGCATTCTGCGTCGGGATGAACGGGCGCGGCACCGATTTGCCGCCATCGTTCTGCTGCGCCGCTTTCCACTGGGCTTCCGCCGCTTCAGGTCCTGCCAGATCCCACAGGGACTGGTTCGTTTGCGGCAGGAAGGCATCGAGATAGACCATGCCCGCTATGCGCTCGATCTGCCGGTCCGCCGCGCCGGTGATCACCATGCCGCCGTACGAATGCCCGACGATGAGTACATCGCGCAGGTCGTTGAATTCCATGAGGCCCGCTATGTCGCGGATATGGCTTTCCAGCGACACATGTTCCGGCGCAATGTGGTTGTGTTCGGCAAGGCCCGTCAGCGTCGGATTGAACACATCGTAACCGCGCTTGCGCAAGATGCGCGCGCATTCGAGAAATGACCAGCCACCCGACCAGGCGCCGTGAACAAGAACGATAGGCATGAGTATCAGTCCTCCCGGATTCCAGTGTCTTATTTTTGAAGCGGAGAGCAACCGGGTGTAATTGATTGCTATCCGAACGACAGTTTCACCGCATCGACCCCGGATTTGAACGCACCGCCGGCCGTGATCGCGCAGCCCGCGTCGCCGCCCTTGTAGGAACAGCCGACCGCCTCGCCGGCAAACAGGATGTGATCGCCAACCGGCGTCGCCAGTTTGAAGCGCGCATCGGCAAAGCCGGTCTTGGCGTAGGAATAGCCGCCGCGCGCCCACGGATCGGTCCACCAGCCGTGCATGCGCCCGCCACGGTAAGCGGCCTTGGCTTTCGAGCCCACGAGCGATGCAAACTGGTTCAGCAGGTAGCGCAAGGCCTTTTCCTCGCCCAGGCCGATAACGCCGCGTGCATGATCACCGCCGAAATAGACTGTCACCAGGTCGCGATCGAACGTAAAACAGCCGAAAGACAGCGACGTCCTTTCACCGAGGCGCAGGCGCAGGCTGGAATTGGGTTTCAGCCCGAAGCGCTCGCCATTGAATTTCAGAACCGCGCGCGTCGACGCGCCCATCGACAGGCCCGCAAGCCCGTCGCTGTTGATTTTCGGCAGCTCCGGCTGGAACTTGATCTTACCGGATTTCAGCACGCCAACCGATGCAGTGACAATCAGCCGGCGCGCGCTGACAATACCCTGCGGTGTCGTTATCCGTACCCCCTGCCCGGACCAGTCGACCAGCGATACCGGGCTCGACAGGCGAATGTTCAATCCGCGCGCGTACCATTCGAGCGCCGTACCGAAACCGCCGGGCACCAGATAGTCGTAGCCGGACCACAGCCGCGCATAGTCGCGCGCCGAAACCCGCTCGCCCTCTTCGCCCATGGCAAGGCGCGCCGTTACCAGCGCGCGTTCACGCGACAGGGGCTGCAGATGAGTCGCAAAATCGATAAACGAGGTGTCGGGAACGCTCTTGCCCTCGAACTTTTCCTGCGCCTTGGACCAGGCTGCCGACGAACCGGGCGTTTGCGGCGGGTTGCCGCGATCGTAGCTCTTGCGGTCCCCGGTCTCGAAGGTTTCATAATAGGCCGGATTCGTCCCGGCATCGGTGGCAATCTTCAGGAGCGGGTTCTTCTCTGCCCAATGGATGTAGAAGGCCCCGGCATCATAGGGAATGCCCAGCGAACGGTCGGTGGAGATGCGTCCGCCAACCCGCGAACGCGCTTCCAGCACGATATAGGACTTGCCGCGCTTCTTCAGTTCATGGGCGGCGGCCAATCCAGCCGCGCCAGCGCCAATGACGATGCAATCGAAGTCGAATGTTGCCCCTTGCGCCAGCAGGGAGCCGGGCGAGACGAGGCTCGTGGCAACTGCCGCAGGCAGCGCGGCGACGACCTGCCTGCGATTCAACGTCACTGTCATGGTGCACTCCAAAGGGGCTCGCCGCAGAGTTCCCGCCGCAACCGGCCCCGCCACATCCGTGGCCTATATACAGTGGTATTGACGGCGGGAAAACGGCAAACATGCTACCCTCCCAAGCGCCTCGCGCCACCCTCCAGCGGCTGAAAGGAGCGAGAATGCCGAACCAGACCATCGAACCGGAAAGCCCGGTGGACGCCGGAGCCACCGTCCGGACCCTGATCCCCGCCCGGCTCGACCGGCTCCCCTGGGGCCCGTTTCACACGCTGGTGGTCGCGGCGCTCGGCATCACCTGGATATTCGACGGCCTGGAGGTGACGCTCGCCGGTGCGGTCGCCGCCGCCGTCAAGGCCGATCTTGGCCTGACCGATTCCGCTATCGGCCTTGCCGCCTCAGCCTATCTGCTGGGCGCTGTCTCGGGCGCCCTGTTCTTCGGCTGGCTGACGGACCGGCTGGGCCGCAAGAAGCTGTTTTTCGTTACCGTTGCGGTCTATCTGGTAGCGACCGCCGCAACTGGCTTTTCGTGGAACCTGTGGAGTTTCTGCCTTTTCCGGTTTCTGACCGGCGCCGGCATCGGCGGCGAATATGCAGCGATCAATTCCGCCATCCAGGAATTGATACCGGCACGCTTTCGCGGCTGGACGGATCTGGCCATCAACGGCAGCTTCTGGGTCGGCGCGGCAATCGGGGCATCCGGCTCGATAGTTCTGCTCGACCCCGACCTGTTCTCTGCCGGCACTGGCTGGCGATTGGCATTCTTCATCGGTGCAGGCCTTGGCCTGATCATCCTTCTGTTGCGCGCCTGGCTGCCGGAGAGCCCGCGCTGGCTCGTGACCCATGGACGCAGCTGTGAGGCCGACGCAATCGTAACCGGCATCGAGGCGCGCTTTGCGGAGCGCGGCATTGCCCTGCCCACCCCGCCACAAACACCGCTGACCCTGCGGGCGCGCAGCCATACGCCGCTGGGGGAAGTTTTCCGCGTTCTCTTCGGCGTCTATCGCAACCGCGCGATTGTCGGGCTGTCGATGATGGCAGCGCAGGCCTTCTTCTACAACGCGATCTTCTTTACCTATGCGCTGGTGCTGACGAAGTTCTATGGCGTGGCCAGCGGCGAAGTCGGCTGGTATCTCCTGCCCTTCGCACTTGGAAATTTTCTCGGCCCGCTTTTGTTAGGACACCTGTTCGACACGATAGGCCGCCGGCCGATGATCGTCTTCACCTTCGTCGCCTCCGGCGTACTCCTTCTGGCGACCGGTGAACTGTTCCGACGTGCGCTGATCGACGCAACACAGATGACGCTGTGCTGGATGGTGGTGTTCTTCTTTGCTTCCGCAGCCGCCTCGTCCGCCTATCTCACCGTCAGCGAGACCTTCCCGCTCGAAATCCGCGCCATGGCCATAGCCGTATTTTATGCCACAGGCACGGGCCTTGGCGGCGTCGTGGCGCCGTGGTTCTTCGGCATCCTGATAGAAAGCGGTTCGCGCAATGCGGTCTTCGCCGGATATGCTGTCGGCGCAGTGCTTATGTTCGCCGCTGCACTGGTCGTCTGGTTCCTCGCAGTGGCAGCGGAACGCAAGCCGCTGGAAGAAGTGGCGAGGCCGCTGTCACGAACCGACTGACGCCAACGGACCGGGGCGGCTTAAACGTCCTCGTCACCCGCATCGCGTTCGGCTGCGGCCCTCGCCCTTTGCTCTTCGGCGATCTTTTCCTTGCGGCCAATAGCGCGCGGCCCTTCGACCAGCCGCACCAGCGCGCCGCGCAGCGTGCGCACATCTTGTTCCGTCATCTGCATGCGATGGAAAATGTTGCGCAGGTTGCGCTGCATCACCGGGCGTTTGCCTTCCGGCTTGAAGAAGCCGTTCTCTTCCAATGCATCCTCGAAATACTCGAAGAACGACAGGATCATCTCGCGCGATGCCGGCGGCGACCTGTCCGCCTCCGCGAACGGCAGCATGTCCCCCAGCGAGGAGCGGAAATATTCATAGCTAGTCAACAGCACGGCCTGCGCAAGGTTGAGCGAAGCATAGGCCGGATTGACCGGGAAGGTAATCAGCGCATCGGCAAGTGCGATCTCGTCGTTCTCCAAACCGGTCCGCTCCGGCCCGAACATCACGGCGTGCTTTTCACCCGATGCGATGGCCTGCGCCGTTCTCTGCATGGCCACGGCCGGAGGCTCTATCCTTTTGCCCTGTCCGCGCTCGCGCGCCGTCGTCGCCCAGACGAAGTTGAGATCGCCGATAGCCTCTTCCAGCGTGTCGAAGAGTTTGGCTCCTTCGAGCAGATGCACCGCCCCTGCCGCCGCGGCATAGGCGCCCTTGCGCAACGCCCCGGTCCTTGGCCAGCCTTCGCGCGGATTGACCAGCCGCAGGTCGTCGAGACCGAAATTTGCCATCGCCCGCGCGCACATGCCGATATTCACCGCCAGTTGCGGGCGCACGAGAATAACGGCTGGCCCGCCGCTTACCGGCTCCACGCTGTGATTTGTTCCTGCTCCGGTCATTTTGCTCCAAACAAACTTTCCAACACCTCGCTCGCACCCCTGTAGCATTTTTTGCACACGGCACCACCCTGCCACGCATCGGCTTCGCCAATGGACACCGGCTATATTTCCGGCAACACTCACTCCAAACTACTTAGTCTGAACATCTGGGGAGAGGCCATGAATTCGGGAGAGATAAAAAAATTCCGCCGTGTTGTTACCGGGCACGATACTAGCGGCAAGGCAATCTTCCTGCACGACGGGCAGGCCTCGAACGTCCAGCGCCCGCCGCGCGGCGGCGTCGTGTCCACGCTGTTCTGGGCGACCGACGAGACGCCGGCAAAACTCCGCGACGATGGCGACAATGCCGAGCGCACCATCGGCATTCCGCCGCCCATCAACGGCTCGATTTTCCGGGTCGTCGAATATGCCCCCGATTCCACCGTGAAGGCGATGCCGGACGGCGAGCGCGCCTGGAGTCTCGAAAACCGGCCGGACAGCGGCGGCGACGCCATCCAGACCAATGCCGGCGCCCGCCACCACGGCATGCACCGCACCAAGTCCATCGACTATGCGGTCATCCTGTCCGGCGAAATCTGGCTGATGCTCGACGATTCAGAGACCCTGCTGAAACAGGGCGACGTCATCGTCCAGCAGGGTACCTACCACGCCTGGTCGAACCGCAGCGACAGGCCCTGCCAGATCGCGTTTATTCTCATCGGAGCGGAAGTCCCGTGGGAGTAAAACCTCGCCGGAACTGCATCGTATTTTAACGAAACCTCCACGATAACCGTTATCCGCCCGTTCACCTGTATCCGTTACGTCATACCTACCATCAATTGGAGGCGTGCATGTTCAACAAGGAAGACGACAAGGCCAAGATTCTGGTCGAGCTGGTTATGAGCGATTCCCGGCGCCTGAAGGGGAGCATGCTGATACCACCGATTTCCACCCTCGCCCGGCAGCTGAACAACGATACGCTGTTCATGGAATTCGAGGATTTCGAAGGCGGCCTGCACTTGGTCGCGAAGCAGGCCATGGGCGAAATCATCCTCGCCAAGTCGCCGAAGGCGGCGAAACTGGAAGCCAAGCCCCTCGACCAGCGCAACACGCCCTATCTCGAACTGGGTCTGCAGCCGGACGCCACGCCCGAACAGGTCGAGGAAGGCTATGCGGCCATGATGCGCAAATACGATCCCGAGGCCGTCGCCAGCCTGAACCTGCCGGAAGAGGTCGTAGCCTACTACACGGCAAAGCGCGCCAATATCGAGGCCGCCTACAGGTTCCTAGCCCCCAAGGAAGAAAACGCGGCCGCCTGACGCCGGAAGCCGGCTCTTTAAGCTGATCAGCGGGCCGTTGCAGGAATGCAGCGGCCCGTTTTCTTTGCTGCCCTTCTTGCCGGCTTCCTATGTCTATTGGCCTCCCTTTGCCAAGCGCACCGCCCGTGCTATGGGGGCTGGCCGAATTTCCGCCGGCCGGACGCAATTGCTGGCCCGGCGGCGGTCGCCGCGCCGGGGAGGATTAACGCCGGGAACCGTCCATTCGGGGCCCCGGGGGCCGCTAGCCCCCTTCCGCATCCATATTTGACCGGTTTTCGCCAGAAAAACCAACAGGCAAGACCAACATCAATACGACGAACAGAGGTGCCAGAATGTCAAAGCTTGAAATCATGTGGACGAAGGTCGATGAGGCCCCGGCGCTTGCAACCTATTCCCTGCTGCCGATCGTCCAGTCCTTCGTCGGCGCCGCTGGCGTTTCGGTCAGGCTGCGCGACATTTCGCTGGCCGGCCGCATCATCGCCAATTTCCCGGAAAACCTGACCCCAGAGCAGCGCATTCCGGACGAACTGACCAACCTCGGCAAGCTGACGCTGGAACCCGAGGCCAATATCATGAAGCTGCCGAATATCTCCGCCTCGGTGCCGCAGCTGAAGGAAGCCATCAAGGAACTGCAGTCCAAGGGCTACAAGGTTCCCGACTATCCGGACAATCCCGCCAGCGACGCCGAGAAAGAGATCAAGACCCGCTATGGGGTCGTCCTCGGCAGCGCCGTGAACCCGGTCCTGCGCGAAGGCAATTCGGACCGCCGCGCCGCCCCCGCCGTCAAGCAATACGCCCGCAACAATCCGCACAAGATGGGAACCTGGAGCAAGGACTCCAGGACCCACGTCGCCTACATGCAGGACAGCGATTTCTTCGGTTCGGAAGTTTCCACCACGCTGGATGCGCCAACCACCGCCCGCATCGAGCTGGTTGCCAAGGACGGCAAGGTCACCGTGCTGAAAGACAAGCTGGCCCTGCAGGCCGGCGAGGTGATCGACGCCTCGGCCATGAACGTCAAGGCGCTGCGCAAGTTCTTCACCGAACAGATCGACGTTGCAAAGAAGGAAGGCCTGCTCTTCTCGCTGCACGTCAAGGCCACCATGATGAAGGTCTCCGACCCGATCATCTTCGGTCACGCCGTCCGCGCCTACTTCTCCGAGGTCTTCGCCGAGTTCGACGACGAGTTAACGGCCGCAGGCGCGAACCCGAACAACGGTCTCGCCGCGGTGCTCTCCGCGGCTGACGGCCTCCCAGCCGCGCGCCGGGAGGCCTTTCTCGCAGCGATCTCCGCCGCCTACGAGGCGGGCCCCGACCTGTCGATGGTCGATTCGGATCGCGGGATCACCAACCTCCACGTGCCG
>JAPOIA010000340.1 GCA_029979185.1 Alphaproteobacteria bacterium
GAAGATGTAGCCGAAGCGCGTCTTCAAGAGCTCGGCGGTAAAGCTATCCATGCGCGCCTGGATGCGCTTGCGATGCTTGATGACCAGCGGGCGTACATCATCGATTGCGTGGGTGTGGTCGGCGTGCGAATGAGTAAAAAGTATCGCGTCGAGATCCTCGCACTGGGCGTCGATCAGCTGTTCGCGCAGATCGGGAGACATGTCGACGAGCACGGTCGTCGGTCCGGCATTGTCGCTGTTGTCGGGTCCGGAAAAGCTGTCGACGCCACCACCGGCCGGTGGAGCAAATCTCTGCACGAGGATTGAACAGCGGCGGCGCCGGTTCCTGGGATTGGACGGATCACACCTGCCCCATCCCTGGCCAACGCGAGGCACGCCGCCCGAGGAGCCGCAGCCCAGTACCGTCACGACCATTTCTGCGGCGCCGGGACTCATGTAGCTGACTCCGTGGTGGCCAGTTCGGGCATTTTCGAGAAAAGCCTCAGTACGTTTGCCGTGGTGGCGCTTGCAATCTCGGCTCCGGACACGCCCTTGACGCTGGCCAATACTTTCGCAGTTTCGGCAACATATGCTGGCTGGTTGCGCTTGCCGCGATACGGAACCGGCGCAAGGAACGGTGCATCGGTTTCGACCAGCAGCCGGTCCAGCGGCACGTCCCTGGCGATCGCGCGCAATTCGTCAGAATTCTTGAAGGTCAGAACACCGGAAAACGAGACGTAGAGTCCGAGTTCAAGACCGGTCTCGGCGAGCATTCGCGACGACGTGAAACAGTGGAGCAGGGCCCTGAAAGCCCCCTTCCCCATTTCGTCGCGCAGGATTGCTGCCATATCCTCGTCCGCATCGCGGGAATGGATGACGAGGGGCAACCCGCTGCGCCGGGCCGCATCGATATGCTTGCGGAACACGGCGGCAGCCACATCCCGCGGAGCCTTGTCGTAGTGATAGTCGAGCCCGGCCTCGCCGATGGCGATGCATTTGGGGTGATCGGCCTTGTCCAGCAGCTCTTCCACACTCGTATCCGGTTCCTCGTGCGCCCGGTGCGGATGGGTGCCGGTGGAAAACCAGACGTTGTCATGCGCCTCGGCGATAGCCCGGTAGGTGTCGTATTTGGCCATGCTGGTGGAGATGGTGATCATCCGGCCCACACCAGCCTCCTTCGCCTGCCGGATCGTGGCGTCCATGTCGCCGGCAAAGTCTGGAAAGTCGAGATGGCAATGGCTGTCGATAAGCATGGCGCTGACCTGTTACTTTGCTTCAGCCGGGTCCACGTAGCGCGGGAAAACCGGGGCCGGGGCCGGCAGTACGAAACCACCAGCAAGGGCATGTGCCGCTGCGGCATGGGCGAACATGCGTGCTTCCGCCGAAGAGCCCACCAGGTCGAGCAGCTTTCCTGCCGCTTCCGGAATCGCCGGTTGCGCCATGATCGATACAACGCGCAGCACTTCCGCCGTCACGTACAGGATTGTGCCCATCCGTGCCGGATCGTCCTTGCGCCGTGCCCACGGTTCCTGGGAAGCAAAGTAGCGGTTTGCGTCGGCGACCACCTGCCAGACTTCGGCAAGAACCTTGTGCAGGGAGTAGTCCTGCATGGCGGCGCGACATTTTTCCGGCAAGGCATAGGCCGCTTCCAGAATGGCCTTGTCGTCATCGGAAAAGGAACCGGGAACCGGCGCCCTGCCCTCGCAATTCTTGGCGATCATCGAAAGCGATCGTTGCGCCAGATTGCCGAGATCATTGGCGAGATCGGCATTGGTCCGGTTGACGATGCCGTCATGCGAATAATTGCCGTCCTGCCCGAACGGCACCTCGCGCAGAAAGAAATACCGCAGCTGGTCTACGCCGTAGTGACCGGCCAGCGTGAACGGGTCGATGACATTGCCGACCGACTTCGACATCTTCTCGCCGCGGCTGAACAGGAAGCCGTGGACCACGATCTGCTTCGGCAGTTCGATGCCGGCAGACATCAGGAATGCCGGCCAGTAAATCGCGTGGAATCGCGTGATATCCTTGCCGATGACATGGGCATCGGCCGGCCAATAGCGCCAGTTCGGAGTGCTTTCGTCCGGGAAACCGCAGGCGGTGATGTAGTTGGTCAGGGCGTCAACCCAGACATACATCACATGCTTTTCGTCACCGGGAACCGGCACACCCCAGTTAAAAGTGGTGCGGCTGATCGACAGGTCCTGCAGCCCGCGCTTCACGAAGGCTATGATCTCGTTGAAATAGTTGCACGGGGTCACGAACTGCGGGTTGGCCTCGTAATGGGCCAGCAGCCTGTCGGCATAGGCGGAGAGCTTGAAGAAATAGCTTTCCTCCTCGACCCATTCGACAGGGGTGCCATTGGGAGACAGCTTGCCGCCATCGGGGGCGCTGGTAATTTCGCCTTCGTCGAAATAGGCCTCCTCGCGCACCGAATACCATCCGGCATATTTCGACAGGTAGATATCTCCGCGTTCCTGCATGCGACGCCAGATTTCGCGGCTTGCATCGTAGTGCCGCGGTTCTGTCGTCCGTATCACATGATCGGCAACCGCATTAAGCAGACGGCCCATATCATCGAATTGTGCGGATGTGCGGTCGGCAAGCTGCTGGGCGGTGATGCCGTCGCGGCTTGCGGT
>JAPOIA010000341.1 GCA_029979185.1 Alphaproteobacteria bacterium
AGGCTGGCTGGGTCATGGCAGGAATGTGGGGGGTAACGGGGCCGGTGGCAAGCGGAGCGGGGCAGGATAGGTCATTCCGTGTCACTGATCGCTGACGCACATGCTCCTGTTAGCCCTCCATCCAGATAACGCCCAGAACGATGGCGGCGAAGACAATCATGAAAATGACGCCAAAAATCATGAACGACCGGTCATCCGCATATGACAATTGCTTCTCATATGCCGCATCGCCCATGTCCTCGCGGGCAAGCCGCTCCCGCAGCTTGCGCTTCGCTTCGCCGTCGTCGTGCTGCATTTGTTTGAAATGGCCGGACATGGTTGTTTCCGTTTGCTCGCGAGTGCTGGTGCTCTTCGGATGCTATGGGCGTTGTCGCTGCTTACTTTATCCCGCGTCCAGCACTTCGCCGAGGAATTTTAAAAATATCAGGTTGCAGGCGTGAGATGCCCAATCAATAGCATTGTCTTTCGCAAGCCATTTCGACTTGTCCTCACACCAATTTATCCCCCAGCAGAAACTCCAGCGCCCGGTCAAGCCTGATATGGGGCATCGGGGCGGGATGGCCGTCGATCATCGGGCCGGGCAGGGGCGGGCGGAAGCGCAGGAAGCGGTAGTCTGCGTCGGCGTCCGGCGTGGCTATCGTCTCGCCGTTGAAAACCGTCTTCGGGTCAGCGGGCAGTTCGCCGGGGAAGATGGCGGCTTCCGCGCTGCCGTCGAACAGTTCGCCGTGCACCGTTTCGCCGGCGAGCGGTGTGCCGCTGATGGCTTCCAGCGTCTCGCCGCCGTGCCGCACGGTGACTTCCCTTGTTGCGCGCACGGCGGCCATGGCGAGTACGTTGACGATGGCGCCGAGGTTTTCCGCCCGGGATATTGTGCGCGATACGAGCAGGCGCAGAATGTCCTCCAGCCGGTCGTGGCTGGTGTGGTGCAGGTGGTCGGCCTTGGTGGCGGCGAACAGGATGCGGTCGATCTTCGGCCGGAAGATAGAGGTCAGGAACGAGGGTTGGCCCGTGCGGAAGGCGCTCATCACCCCGCTCATGGCTGTTTCGAGATCGCGCACGGCGGCCGGGCCGGAGTTCAGCGCCGAAAGCACATCGACCAGCACGATCTGCCGGTCGAGGCGGGCGAAGTGATCGCGAAAGAACGGGCGCACCACATGGGTCTTGTAGGCCTCGTAGCGGCGCTCCATCATTGCCGCCAGCGAGCCTTTGGCGATGGTTCCCTCCATCGGCAGCGGCGCGAATGTGAGGGCAGGCGAGCCTTCCATGTCGCCGGGTAATAGAAAACGTCCCGGAGGCAGTGTGGAGAGTGCATAGCGGTCGTCGCGGCAGGCGCGCAGGTAGCCGGTGAAGAGGTCGGCGGCGCGCCGCGCTTGCGTCTCGTCGGCCGCGGCCGATGGATCCACTGCCGTCACAAAACTGCGCCAGTCCTTTGCCAGCAGTGCACGTGCGGGACTGTTGGCGGCGTCCAGAGTTTCGCGTGACCATGTGGAATAGTCCTGCGACAGGAGGGCGAGATCGAGCAGCCATTCGCCGGGGTAGTCGACGATATCGAGGGTGAGCGATTGTGCGCCCTTGCGCCATCCGGTCTTGCGTTCGAACTCCAGCGTGATGCGCAGTTCCGATATGCGGTTGGTGGACTGTGGCCAGTTGCGCGCATCCGGTCCCTTCGCGCCGCCGGTGAGATCAGCCAGATGATCCTCCCATGCAAAGCGGGCAATATTGTCGTCGGGCTGGGGTTCCAGAAAGCTCCTTGTCAGGCTGTTCTCCGCATGGACGCGGAACACCGGGAAGATACGGTTCTGGTCGGCGGCGGAAATCTTCGGCAGGCGCAGGAGATTGTTGATCAGGGCGGTGATGAATACCGTCTTGCCGGAGCGCGACAGGCCGGTGACGCCGAGACGCAGGCCGTTGCCGGTGACATAATCGAGCAGCCCGCGAGCCGCGATGCGCGTTTCATTGGCCAGGCCCGAAATAAAAGTCACTCAACCGTCCCGCTGCAGGTCAATATGGTTTCAATGTAGGGATGCTGGCCGAATTTGCAAAAGCAAAGGCGCTTGTCGCGCCATTCCTTGCAGATCCCTGCGCAGATTTGTAAGGGACCGGCTTTCTGATCGGCCTATGCCGCCATCTATTCGCGCAGGTCTTCTGCGGCGCGGATAGCCCAGGCGATCAGCGCCCGGTCCACCTTGTAAGAGCCGATCTCTACGGCAGCAATCTACGCCATGACCTTTGCCAGATTGGGGTCGGGGGAGCCATCGGGCAGGAAGAGTTCGAGATCGGCCTTAATGTCCGTGAGGATCCCGGCGCTCATCTTGCTGGCGTAGTTGCGGATACGAACAGCTTCCGACGTGCAGCCGATGCGCGGAATGGCGCGCTCTTTGCGAATCCGTGCCGGTGGAAGCGGCGCGAGACTGGCCATTTTCATTGAGGGCAGGGCTATTTCGCCGTCGCCCGGCGATATGGACGGCGCGCGCAGCATAGGCATGGGGCGGCTGGCTATCCGCGAGCGGGCGATCCGTTCGCGATTTGCCTTGCGGGGTCCCCTGATCGCGCGGCGGGCGATACCGCCGCGGCCGTACCGGGCAAGGAACCGGGCGCGCCGCG
>JAPOIA010000342.1 GCA_029979185.1 Alphaproteobacteria bacterium
ATAGATCTCGCGCACGACGTCCGGCCGTTCCTTCGACAGATCGCGATGGATGGCGAACATATGATTGATATGCCCACAGCCGTATTTCTCGCCCCACTTGCGTCCGGTCTCGTCCGGATTGTCGATCACTGTACGCATGTCAGGATTGGCGAGCAGGTCCGCAGCCGGAATCACTGCATCGGCCTTGCCAGACAAAGCGATCTCATTGAGATTGGGACCCTTCGGGTCGGCTCGGATGACCAGATCTTCGGGGTCGGAATATTCGGCCAGATGTGCATCGTCCCAGCACATCCATTTCAGCTTCGAAAGGTCGACGCCGTATTCGTCCTGAAGAATGCCGCGAACCCAGACCCCGGTGGTCTGCGTGTAAGACCGCACGGCGACCATCTTGCCCTCCAGGGACTTTGGGTCCATCGGCGACTTTTCCTTGCGGCAGACGAAGAACTGGTGCTGGAAACGGCCCACCATGACGGCGGGCAACAACACCAGCGGCTTGCCGTAGTCAAGGGCCTGCATATAGGTGACGATCGCCAGCTCACCCGCATCAAACTTACCTTCCCGCACCATGGGCTTGAACCCCTGGTTGGCGGTCTGCGGTCCGCAGAAATCGAGGGTGACGATGGGCGAGGTTATATCTCCCGCCTTCACGGCCTTCGCCAGGGCAGAATCTGCAAGATTGGTCTTGAGTTTAACAGGACCGGATGCGGGGAAAACGGACATGGGCTATCTCATGCAGTCATCCCGGCCACTGCAAAGCGGTGAGCCGGGATCGGTTTTCTTCTTTGGGGGCTCCCGCATAACCGCTTCGCGGTTTGCGGGATGACCAGCTTTACCGGCCGGCGAGTCCCAGACCCTTGTTGAGGGCATTGTAGCTGCGCTCGGGAGCGGCCATCAGGAAGCGGTAGCCTTCCTCAAGGACGCGCTCGACGTTGCTGGATACGACATGCGGATGCCCGACGGGAATGTTGAATTCCTTTCCGATCTCGCGGATCTGGCGCATGTGGTCGAGCACGACCGGATGCTCGTACTGGCGCGGATAGCCCAGTTCCTGCGACAGATCGCCTTCGCCGATCAGCACGGCGCCGATGCCCGGTACGTTCTTGAAGATGTCGCGCAGGTTCTGGATGCCTTCCAGATCCTCGATCATCAGGATGACGAAAATTTCGCCTTCCGGATTGAGGGGCCAGACGTCGGCCTTCTTGTAGTATTCCTGCTGCGACAGGCCCCAAAAGCGTACCGCGCCATGCGGGCCATCGCCACGCTGGCCAAAGGGCTCATGCAGAGGGTGATCCTTCATGGTCGGATAGCGGCAGGCGGACACTGCATTATATGCCTGCTCGACGGTGGAAACATGCGGCCAGACGATACCGTAAGCACCCATGTCGAGGGCCTGCTTGGCATAGGTCTGGTTCATCTCCGCACCGTTGGGCGGGATGCGAACGATCGGCGTCAGCGCCGGGGCAAGCGTGCCGCCCTTGACGATCTCGGCGCGATTGAGGGTGTATTGCAGCGCATGGCGAACGTTCATGCCGTCCCACACGTTGTGCTCGCATTCGAACACGACACCGTCATACTTCGAGCCGTGCAGCGCCAGCGCGGCATCGGGCGTCGGCGGAGAAAAACAGGTAAAGGCGGGCTTGCCCGATTCAAGTGCGCGAATGACGCCATTCAGTCTCTGAGCCATAATTTCCTCTTCGGATAATGTCATCCCGGAAACCGCATCGCAGTTGTCCGGGATCATTAGGTTTAAGGTCATGCCGGAAACCGTAAGCGGTTGTCCGGGATAGGTTGGACATGAAGAAAAGTCCCGAGTCGCTCTATTGGAGCTTTCGGGCCCCCTTTTTTCAGATCAGGCCGCGCTTCTTCAGCACGGAATCCAGACGGCCGAAGACGCGGCGGGCATTGGTCTCGAACACCTTCTTCTTGTCTTCGTCGGACAGGGAGCAGGCGTCGATATAGCGCTTGGTGTCGTCGAAATAATGACCTGTCCGGGGATCGATCCCGCGCACCGCGCCTACCATCTCGCTGCCGAACAATATGTTCTTGGTGTCGATCACGTCGGCTAGCAAATCGATACCGGGCTGGTGATATACGCAGGTGTCGAAGAACACGTTGTTCATGATATATTCGTCGAGGGCCGGCTTCTTGAGCATGTCGGCCAGACCGCGATAGCGCCCCCAATGATAGGGCACCGCGCCGCCGCCATGCGGGATGATGAAGCGCAGCGTCGGGAAATCCTTGAACAGGTCGCCTTCCAGCAACTGCATGAAAGCGACCGTGTCGGCGGCGAGATAATAGCCGCCGGTCGCGTGCATCGCCGGATTGCAGCTGCCCGACACATGGATCATCGCCGGCACGTCCAGCTCGACCATCTTCTCGTAAAAGGGATACCAATATTTGTCGGTGAGCGGCGGATGGGTGAAATGTCCGCCGCCCGGATCGGGATTGAGGTTGCAGCCGATGAAGCCCAGCTGCGTCACGCAACGCTCCAGTTCGGCGATCGAGTTGGTCATGTCGCTGCCGGGCGACTGCGGCAGCATGCACACGCCCGCGAAGGTCTCCGGGTAGAGCCCCACCACTCGCGCGATCAGGTT
>JAPOIA010000343.1 GCA_029979185.1 Alphaproteobacteria bacterium
GGACCGGAAAGTCGCTGGCAACGCTGGCCAAGAAGCCACTGTGGAAGCAAGTACAAAGTCACCCGAGCGCCGTCACCTTTCCCGACGGCGCCCAGCGCCAGTTTCCGCCCGGCTCCACGGGCCTTGATATCGCAAAATCCATCTCCCCTTCGCTGGCGAAACGCACCGTGGCCATGGCCATGGACGGAGAACTTGTCGACCTGGCCGACCCGGTGAAGGACGGCGCAGCGCTGGAATTCGTTTCGCGCGAAGACCCGCGGGCGCTTGAACTGATTCGCCACGATTGCGCCCACGTGCTTGCCGAAGCGGTACAGACCCTGTTTCCCGGCACGCAGGTCACGATCGGCCCGGTGATCGAAAACGGCTTCTATTACGATTTTCATCGCAACACCCCGTTCACCCCGGAGGATTTTGACGCCATCGAGAAGAAGATGCGCGAAATCATCGCCCGCGATGCAGCATTCACCAAGGAAGTCTGGACCCGCCAGGAAGCGATTTCGCATTTCGAGAAATCGGGCGAAGCCTTCAAGGTCGAACTGGTGCAGGCTATTCCCGAAGATCAGGACCTGAAGATATACAAGCAGGGCGAATGGCTTGACCTGTGCCGCGGCCCGCACATGACCTCGACCGGGAAGATCGGCAACGCTTTCAAGCTGATGAAGGTGGCCGGCGCCTATTGGCGCGGCGATTCGAACAACCCGATGCTCAGCCGCATCTACGGTACCGCCTTTGCGAAGAAGGAGGATCTCGACACCTATCTGCACCAGCTTGAGGAAGCGGAAAAGCGCGACCACCGCCGCCTTGGCCGCGAGATGGACCTGTTCCACTTCCAGGAAGAAGGTCCGGGCACGATCTTCTGGCATCCCAAGGGCTGGACGCTGTTCCAGACACTGATCAACTACATGCGCCGCCGCCAGGAACAGGCCGGCTATATCGAGGTCAACACGCCGCAGGTGCTCGACCGGGCGCTGTGGGAAACCTCCGGGCACTGGCAGACCTATCGCGAGAACATGTTCCTCACCAAGACCGAGGACGAGCGCATCTTTGCGCTCAAGCCGATGAACTGCCCCGGCCATGTGCAGATTTTCAAGAACGGCCTCAAGTCCTATCGCGACCTGCCGCTGAAGATCGCCGAATTCGGCACCGTGCATCGTTACGAACCGTCCGGTGCGCTGCACGGGGTCATGCGCGTGCGCGCCTTTACGCAGGACGACGCCCATGTCTTCTGCACCGAAGAGCAGATCATGGACGAGGCGATGAAGATCAACGATCTCATCATGAGCGTCTATGAAGATTTCGGTTTTACCGATGTCGTGCTGAAGCTCTCGACGAGACCAGAGAAGCGCGTCGGTTCCGACGACGTCTGGGACAAGTCCGAAGCGGCCCTGAAGCGGGTGCTCGACAAGGTCGGAGAGACCGGCATCAAGACCGGCATCAACCCTGGCGAAGGCGCCTTCTACGGCCCCAAGCTTGAATACACCCTGCGCGACGCCATCGGCCGCGAATGGCAGTGCGGCACTACCCAGGTGGATTTCAACCTGCCGGGACGCTTCGGCGCCTTCTACATCGGCGGCGACTCCGAAAAGAAGACGCCGGTAATGATCCATCGCGCCATGTTCGGTTCGCTGGAACGCTTTACCGGCATTCTCATCGAGCACCACGCCGGCCATTTGCCCCTGTGGCTTTCGCCGCTGCAGATCATGGTTTGCACGATCACCGGTGATGCCGACGATTACGCGATGGAACTGGTGGCGCTGGCCCGCAAGCGCGGCCTGCGGGTGGAAGCCGACCTGCGCAACGAGAAGATCAACTACAAGGTGCGCGAACATTCGCTTGCCAAGATCCCGTTCATCATCGCTGTAGGCAAACGCGAGGTGGAAGAGCGCAAGGTCTCGATCCGGCGGCTTGGTGCTCAGGGACAGAAGGTGGCGGGCCTCGACGAAGCCCTGGATGCTCTGGTCGACGAGGCGATTGCACCGGACGTGAAACGCAACGCGTGACAACGCCTGAAACAGCTCATCGTTTCATGGGAGCGTGCGGCCGGCTGCAAGCCATTGCCGCCCGTTGCTTCTCGGAGGTACACCATCTGTTTTATACATCGAGAAAAAACTCGGCAGGATCGAGTCTCGTGCCGTTTTCACGGTGTGTGTTGCGATAAGCCAAAGGCGTCTCGCCGGTCCACCGTTTGAAAGCGAGAATGAATGCTGCCGGCGACGAATAGTCCAGCAGTCCCGCCACGTTGGCGGCCGGCATTTCCGATTGCAGCATCAGGCGGCGTGCGATGCGCTCGCGTGACTTGTCAAGTATCCGGGAAAAGCTTGTTCCCTCGTCTGCCAGCAGCCGTTGCAGCTTCTTGGGACTCACGCCGAGCAGGCGCGCTGTTTCGTCCACAGCACAGTTGTTCGTTCCGATGATGCTCGCAATGGAAAGAGCGACTGACGTTTCCACCGACTGGCTGGTGCGCTTCATGCGTGCAATGCGCACTTTCATGTAGGCGTCCAGCAGGCCACGGAACCAGCTCAGGTCGCCGACGATCTTGTAGCCGAGATATTTCCGGTCGATGACGATCTCGTCATACCGCGC
>JAPOIA010000344.1 GCA_029979185.1 Alphaproteobacteria bacterium
CTTGGAGCAGCCCGAGTCGCTCGAATGCGTATGCGCGGTTGTAGTACGCGCGGTGGTGGTTCGGGTTCAGCCGGATCGCGGGACCATCGATTTCCAGCGTGCGCTGGCTGTTGGCGGAATAGATTTCGAACTGTTTGCGAATGAGGTCGCCAAGGTCGATTCCGCCCCAATGGTTCTGGGTCAACAGTTTGTGTGTTTCCGAAAGGCTTTGTATGCGTGCGGTGAAGGACTGGACAAACTCTTCCTTTGTTCCTTCGCTTTCTGCTGTGCGCCGCGCGATAGTACTTACCAGGGACAGCAGATTGCCGACCCTGTGCTGAAGCTCGCGGGTTACGACTTCCTTCATTCGTTCAGCTTCGATCTCCGCGGTTACATCCTGCGTATGTTGAACGATGGCGACAATCTTGCCGCTGTCGTCATATGCCGGCGCATGGCTGGCGGACCAGAATGCTTCGCGGACCCCACCATCGGGCAGTGGGATGGCGAAGGGTATGCGGTGCAAAAATGTCGTTTCACCCTGCAAGGTCTGCTTGAGCGCCTGTTCCAGCCGAGCGCGCCGTTCCGGCCTTTCGGGAAAAACGTCGAACAGGTACTGGCCTACAAGTTCCTCCCGCCTGCGCTTGGTAATGTCCAGATAGGCCTCGTTCATGGCGATGAACCGGAAGTCCGGATCGAGGGCCATGATCGGGGTGGCAATAGCCGAGAAGAGTTTGGAATAGTCGAAACGCTGGGAATCCATGCGTGTTGCATCCTGAGAGCGGTAGTTCACAGACATACTACGACATTTTCGCGCAGGACTGCACGCGCATTTCGCAGGAATCGCGCGTGCGCGCCAATCCTGACTCCAATCACGGTTAAAGGTTTGGCCTGCCTACAAATGCGCCAGTTTCGGCATGACTTCCGTGCGGAAGAGAGCCATCGAGCGGAGCGCCTGCGGCAGGGTCATGGTGCCGAAGAACATGTAGAGGCATAGATAGTTTACTCCGAGGGCGCCAACCTGTTCGGTCAGTTTGCGGGTCACGGTTTCCGGGGATCCCGCGATAACCATGCCCTTGTCTGCCCAGCCTTCGTAGCTGGTGTCGCGATGGACGTTCAGGCGGGCGGTAAAGGCATCTGAATTGTTTCGTTCGCGGATCCAGTTCAGCGACGCAGCGTGATGTTCCATGGCCGGTTTCGCGATAATCACGGCTTCCTCGTCGGTGTCCGCGATCACGATATGCCGCAACTGTCCGACGACGCCGCCGTCCGGAAATTCCGCCTTGTGCTTCTCCACGCCGCCGCGTTTGGCCAGTGCCGCACGATAGGCGTCGATATTCGGTTTGGCGTGTTCGACACTACCATTGGCGACGAAGTGCATGCCGTGTTCTCCGGCCCAGGTCGCTCCAGTCGTATTGGAGGAGCCGTACCAGAAGGCAGGTGTTGGCTGCTGGAGCGGTTGGAAAGGCAGCGGCACATCGTGATATTCGTAGTGCGGCCCCTTGTAGCTGAATTCGTCCTTGCCCAGACCGGCGCGAATGCAGGCGTAGGCGTCGGCAAAGATTTCGCGCGACTGGTCGTGCTCGACATTGTGATACTTCATCTCGAACGGCGAAACGCCGCGGCCGATGCCGATTTCGAGCCGGCCCTTGCTCAGATGATCGAGCATGCACAGTTCTTCGATCAGGCGCAGCGGGGAATAGAGCGGCAGCAGATAGCACAACGGGCCAATTCGCATCCGCTTCGTTGCGCGCGCGACGGCCGACAGCCAGAGACCCGGTACCGGAACCATATTGAGCGGTGAGGAGTGATGTTCGGCCACGTGCAGGCAGTAGAAGCCGGCCTCGTCGGCGGCTGCGGCAAACTCCAGGCGCTCGTCGTATTGGGTCGCCAGAGAGCGGTCGGCAGAGCGTTCCAGATGGTCGAATAGTCCGAATTTCATGCGTTCCTCGATTTTATTTACTTATGCGCCCCGATATCGTTCCGCGCCTTTAGCACGTAAGGACAGTGTGGCCAATCCGGCTTTGCTTTCGGTCAATAAAAAGTCCCGGCGAACCGGGGCTTCCGTAGGTTGAAGTGCATTCCTGAATCAGGCGTTGTCGAGCGGGGGAATACGCAGGACCTGGCCGGGGTAGATCTTGTCGGGATGCGACAGCATGGGCCGGTTGGCCTCAAAGATCACGTTGTACTGGGCGCCCTTGCCCTTGCCGTAGGACTGTTCCGCGATCTTCCACAGCGTGTCGCCTTTCTTGACCTCATAGGTGGCCGATTCAGCTGTGGTCGTGGCCGCGGCAAGCTGGTTGTCGACGGTCGCAACGCCCTGGGTATTGCCGACGGCGAGGGCGATCTTCTCTGCCTCTTCCGTGGAAACGGCTTCACCGGTAACGGTGACCTTGTCGCCATCCACCTGGATGTTGATCTTCGAGGTGTCGAGGCCGAGCTTTTCGGCTTCCTTCTTCAAATCATCTGCGGAAGCGGCCTTGGCCTTGCTGGAGCAGAAAACCTTTTGCGCCAACCTACTTGGCAAAACTCCATAAACCCATCTGATTTCTCCACTGTTAAC
>JAPOIA010000345.1 GCA_029979185.1 Alphaproteobacteria bacterium
TGCCCATCGCCAGCGCCGCGCGGGTTTGCACGGCCCAGGGATATTCCGCACCCCAGAACCGGATGATCGCCATGATCGCCATCTGCCGTTCGCGTTTGGACAGACCACCCTTCTGGCCGATGTAGTTGCTGGTGTCCTGCAATTGCCGCATCAGTTGCGGATGCCGGATATAGGCCCAGTATGGTCCGCCCAGCGGGCCGCCTTCGGACTTCACGTCATCGTAGACCTTGCCCTGTTCCGCGTTCATCCGCTCGCGCCCGAGGATGGCAATGCGCGTCATGTTTCGCTCCCGTCTTGTTGTGTTCCGGGGCACTCTAGAGCATTTCACTGGTGCAAAGAAACAACCAAACATCGCGGCAATTGAACGCCTGATATTCGCCGGCGAACGCCAGGCGCGACAATCGAAAGCCCTCCCCGCCGGTCTGGCAAGGGGAGGGCTCACTATTGATATGCGCGATGGTTGGGCGGCGTCAGATCTTCGGCGGCGATTCTTCGCAGAAGATATCATACATTACCGAAATCACCCGCCGGACGCTGTCGTTGGCGATGGAATAATAGACCGTCTTGCCGTCACGCCGCGTTGTCACCAGTCCGTCGAGCCGCAGGCGGGCCAGCTGCTGCGATACGGCAGCCTGCCGCAGCGACAGGATATTTTCCAGTTCCCCGACCGAACGTTCCCGCTCGGAAAGCAGGCATAGCAACAGCAGCCGGTTCTCGTGCGACAACGCCTTCAGGAAGTCGCTTGCATCGCGCGCATTCCGCATCAGGCGTTCCAGTTGCGGCGAATACTCCGGTCCGGAGCGCAGTTCGTCTTCAATCTCTTTCGACACGATGGAATAGCTCAAGGCTTGTCTCCATTGTTGGGCGTTCCGGAACGGTACTGTTCCAGACGCCAAGGTTGCGGCACCGCCGCAAACCGGATTTCGGGCGATCGATCGCCCATCAAAACTCGGCACCTGACTGCCAATATGGCTATGCGCGGCAGCAGCAGGAACCCGATTCGCCTCCTTGACCTGTCCGCCTCTAACCCGTCTTCTTGCGTTCGGGAAGCTGTTCGAGCAATTTGCCAAGCAGTCCCCAGAACATGGCGTTGTCGAAGTAACCGGTTATCCGTCCAATCTCCTTGCCCTGGTCAAACAGCACGAACGTCGGGGTAAACCGCACGGCCACCGCAAGCTGAACGTCCTTCGGTTGCCCCTTGCCTATATCGTACCGGCGCAGCGGTGCAACCTTCGCCTCTTCGCTACGCTGGTACGCGGGCGCGATCTCTTCGTCCCAACGCATGCAATAGGGACAACCACTCCGCTCGAACATGATCAGTTCAGCAGCGTGAGCCAGGCTGGCGCCACAGATAGCCGTTACCATACACAAGAGCGCGAGAAAACGGCCCATTCTACAGATTCACCTTGCGTTATTTTCTGAAATATTATCATATCTGAATATATTTGCCAGTATGTTTCCTGCCGGAACGTATTTCTGTTTCCCGGGAAATTGCTCCAAATCAAATAATCTGCGGGCTCCATCAGATCGGGCTGCCACTGGCGGCCGCTTGTGAGGCCAATTCCGAGGCGTCCTTGGCTCTTGATCAAACGTTTTTTGGTGCACTGGCAGCTGGTCTGCTGTCGTTCCTGTCGCCCTGCGTGTTGCCGCTTGTCCCGGCATATCTGTGTTTTTTGACCGGCATGGAGCTTGATGCCCTGTCTGGCAAGGGCGGTCCGGGCGGTGGCGATGCACCGGTTCCTGCGGTCGCCGCTCGCGGTCACGCTTTTGCCCGCGCATTTTGGTTCGTACTTGGATTCGCGACCGTATTCATTGCTCTGGGGGCAACGGCCTCGACCATCGGCCGCTTCGTCGCAGCCTGGTTCGACGTCATGGCTGTTGCGGCCGGGGTCCTGATTGCAGCCATGGGCCTGCACTTTCTCGGACTGTTCCGGATCGGCCTGTTTTATCGCGAAGCGCGTTTCCAGACGAAAGGCGCCCCCACGGGGCCGGTCGGCGCCTATGTCGTCGGGCTGGCTTTTGCCTTTGGCTGGACCCCCTGCGTCGGTCCGGTGCTAGCGGCGATCCTGATGGCGGCGGGCGCGCAGGAGAGCGCCGGACGAGGCATCGCCCTTCTGGGCGCTTATGCCGCGGGGATCGGTATTCCGTTCCTGCTGGCCGCCCTCTCTGTCGGCCCGTTCCTGCGCTTTGCCGCTCGATTCCGCCGTCATCTGGGCGTGGTGGAAAAGGTCATGGGTGCGGCGCTGGTGCTGACCGGTATCCTGTTCATGACCGGCGCGATGCCGGCAATCGGCAACTGGATGCTGCAGACATTTCCGGTCTTCCAGAAAGTCGGATGAGTTCAACCAACAGGGCGTTGTGTAGAAAGGACGAGGATATGCTTACAAGACGTGCATTTGTGGCAGCCGCCGCTGCCTCTTCCGTTGTTCCGGTGCTGCCGCTGTCGGCGCAGACTGCTCCGAAAATTTCAAAGGCGGTCCTCGGCGACGACGGCATGTATCACTTC
>JAPOIA010000346.1 GCA_029979185.1 Alphaproteobacteria bacterium
ACTTCGCCGATGTCGTATCCCATGGACTTCATTGTCGGGATATCGCTGGCGAATTCATAGGGTGCCGTCACGCCGATACCGTGAAACTGGCCGGGGCCGCCCGAAGCCTTTGCCTTGCTGCGCTGCGCAGGAAAGTTGCTGGCTGCGATCGCGACGAATTCGACCTCGCCGGAAAGCAGTTTGACGATTGCCTGCTTGCCGCCCCGTCCGGCAACGTGAGTAATCTTGCCGCCGAATGTATCTGCCCAGGCTTCCGTAGCCAGATGCAGGGACGAACCTGTGCCCACCGATGCGTATTTCACGCCCGGGTTCTTCTTAACGTATTCAGCGAGATCCTTCATCGTCTTGATCTTGCTGCCAGCCTTGACCGCCCACCCTGTCGGCAGCGAGGCGATAGCGCCCAGCGGAATGAAGTTCGACATGTCGAAACCGGTTTCTGAAGTCTGCCAGCGCATTCCTACAGTACCATTGGAGCCCATCAGGATCGTGTAACCGTCCGGCTTGGCGCGTGCCACCTGAGCCGAACCGACAGCGCCGCCACTGCCCGGGACGGCTGTCACGACCACTTTCTTGCCGAGTGTCTTGGACATTTCTTCCGCGAACAGGCGCGCAAGCGTATGCGTTGCGCCACCGGCGCCGAACGGTACAACCATCTTCACAGGTTTGCGCGGGAACTTCTGTGCGTGGGCCGCACTCAGTCCAAACGCTGCCGTAATAACGGCAGCCATACCCAATAAGAGTGATTTTTTCATAATACCCTCCCTGCAGATTTTTTTATCCGGGTTAACCCAGTATTGGCAGCATATTGGCAAGTCGGGCGCGATTTGACAATGGCCAAACGAAATTTTCCGGGGGCACAGGGCACTTGGATTTCGTTACCCACCTGATCACAAGCGCAATTCGCTAAGCGTCAACACCCCGGTCCGGGACCTGGCCTAGAGACCCGCTGCAGCTTGCAACAACCGCCATATCTGGTCCGGCCTCTCCACATGGGCGTTATGGCCGCATCCTTCGATCGATATGCAATCGGGATCGAGCGACTTGTGTTCTTCGCTCGTGACGACGGGATCGTGTTGGCCGCGCGCGAGAATGATGGGCGACACGGCGGCAGCGTGGATGAGCCGTGTCGATGCTACCGCCACCATCGCGGCACGATTGTCCGCGGACAGCCGCCACTTGCCGTTCTCCTCACAAATCCCGCTTGCAGCGATATCCGATGCCGGATCGACGAAGCCCTGCAGGCCGTTGACGAGCAGAAACCGTTCGCGCGCCTCGATCTGCGTATCGAAATAGCGCACTGGCGTGTGGACAAGCCGATCGATCCGTTGCCTCGCCTCATTACCCCAATCGACAGCGACGCCGATCGTCAGAACCGCCTTCGGCGCAAAGCCGAATGTCGCGCTGGCGAGCATCATCGCGCATTGCCCGCCCATCGATTGGCCGACTACATAGATGTCGTCTGCATCGCCAACAGAGCCGGCAATATCGGCGGCATGCATCGCAATTCCGTAGCGATCAGCATGGGGCGAGCGGCCATGGCCACGGAAATCAGGCGCCACCCAGCTGCCGGGCCAACGCGCGTCCAGAATATCCGTCACGCCGCGCCAGACGGCGCCTGTCCCCGACAGGCCATGAAGCAGAATGACGAGGGGGCCGCCCGGATCGCGCTCGCGCCGGCCATGCTCGTAGTATAGACCGGTTGTACTGTAAGGCATCGTATGCTTTGCCCCCTGCCCGCAAGCCGGCCAATCAGAATACGGAAAGTGCGTTGATCTCGCGCAGCCATGGCCACATTTCACCGACCAGCGATTTGGGCCAGATGACGCCTACGATCCGGTGAAAAAGAAAGTAGCAGAACAGGCTCGTCGCGAGACCGACTGCAACGGACATCGCCCAGGTTTCCTTACCGTCAAACCGCATATAGGCGACGAGGAAAACCAGCATGGCCGGGAGGAGGCCGATAACCGCGGCGCAGCCGAGATAGAACAGCAGCCAACCCAGGAACATCAGCGCCCGCATACCCACCGTATGGGCAGGCAGGGTGACCAGCATGCTGTCCGCATGGTCCTCCTGATGGCCGGACGCCGATTGGGTCGCTTCTCCGGTTGTGTGAATGAAGCGGCCGCCAATATGCATAAGCGCAAAAATCAATCCGGCCCAGGCGACGGTCGCCGGCATGAGCTTGGCGTCGAACTCCCACGGCCAGGAAATCAGCAGGGCGGCAGCGAAGAGTACGACAACCAGGATGGCAAAGACCGTGTCGCCCCGGTCCTGTGGCTTCAACGCTCCAAATGTCATGCGCACCCCTTCCGCGCGGCGCTTCCGGCTGGCCATGATCGCGGCGATGGTCGGCCGCAGGATGCCGACCAGCCGATCTTGCTGGGAACGGGGGCTTTGCCGGCGGCGGCGCGGGCGGGCGCGACGGGTAGACGTCGGCGG
>JAPOIA010000347.1 GCA_029979185.1 Alphaproteobacteria bacterium
GGCGTGAGTAGGAATCGAACCTACGAACAATGGTTTTGCAAACCACCACATTACCATTCTGTCATCACGCCGTACTGGTGGAAGGACTCGAACCTACAACCAAGGGCTTAAAAGGCCCCTGCTCTACCATTGAGCTACACCCGCATCGCGTGATGCCTATCTGCCCTTATTCGCCGCCGATTTCAATACGCAAATGCAGATTTTGCGCGATTCACGCTCCTGTACACGGCGCTGCTACGCGATACCCGGCCCGGAAAGAAAAATCCCGAAGCAACGGCAGCGCTGCTCCGGGATGTCATTGCGTCTGTTTCAAGCCTGTCTGGCAGGCTCTCCGCCTGCGGTGATTACTTCACCAGGCCTTTTTCCTTCAGGTACTTCAGCGCGCCCGGATGCCACGGCACAGGCCCGGCTTCCGCCAGTGACTGGACGGTGACGACCTTGTTCAGGAGGCGGTGCGAAGACTTGAACGTGTCGACCTGCTCGAAGATCGCCTTGGTGACGTTATAGGCCGTCGCGTCGTCCATCTTTTCATTCACATAGGTACCCATGCCGACGCAGACCGAGGCGCTGTCGCTGGCCAGGAAAGCATATTCGCTGGCCTTGAAACCGCAGACCTTGGCATTCCACTCCTTGGCGGTCTTCTCAGCGTTTTCCGTGGTGATCGGCAGCATCACGACTTCCAGGCCCTTGGCGATTTCGCGCACACGCGGGTGGTTGTAGGAGATGCCGAACATCAGGCCGTCGATACGGCGGTCGAGGATCAGCGAGGTCATTTCGCGCGATGCGGCGCGCACAACCTGCCCGCCCCACTTCTTGATGTCGTCCGGCTTCACGCCGATTCCTTCGAGCAGGGACAGCGACACTTCGCTATCGTTATTGCCGGCGCGATTGATCGCCAGCTTGATCGGAGGCTTCTTGGCGGCCAGATCGGCAAAGGTCTTAAGGCCATGCTTCTCGGCAAAATCCTTGCGGACCAGAACGTGGCTGATCTGGAAACGGCTGGCGCCGACATAGGGCTTGAAAAGCAGGCGCAGGTTGGTCAGCGGCTTCTTGAAGGGCGGGCGACCGTTGACGACAACAGCCATTTCATGGTCGCCGATAAAGCCGAGCGGGGTTTTGCCGCGCGACACCAGCATGGCGTTGGCCAGGCCGCCGCTGCCGGTCTGATAGGTCACGGCAGAGCCGGGAAACTGCTTGGCCAGCGACTTGTCCATGCCGATCCCGATGGTCGACACCAGGCCGCCGGGGCTATAGCCCGCGACGGTCAGATTGTATTTCTGGGCCGCAGCCGGGCTTGCAGCAAGCATCAGGCCGGCAGCCGCTAGAATGTGAATACGCATATTCCCTCCGTTTAATGTCGCGTGTTGTGCGAACAAAATTCGCCGCAGCGGTGCCGGGCACCGCCCTGCGGACGATCGCAGCACTACGCAGATGTAGCGCGATCTGCGGCAAGACCTAGCGTGAAACGAACCAAATTGCAAAACAGCTGCCGGACTTTGCAGGCCGCCAGCTTCATCATGACAACGGGGCGGAAGCGCTACCGCGGCGCCATGCGCAGCGCGCCGTCCAGCCGCACAAGTTCTCCGTTGAGGTAACCGTTCTCGACCATATGCATGGCCAGCGCCGCGAATTCCTGCGGCGCGCCCAGACGTGGCGGGTTGGGAATGGAAGCGGCCAGCGAATCCTGCGCTTCCTGCGGCAGTTCCGCCAGAAGCGGCGTCAGGAAAAGGCCCGGCGCAATGGCGTTGACGCGCACGCCGAACTGCGCCAGTTCGCGCGCCGCCGGCAGCGTCAAAGCGATGATGCCACCCTTCGATGCCGAATAGGCTGTCTGGCCGATCTGGCCCTCAAGGCCAGCGACGGATGCAGTCGAGATGATGACACCGCGCTCCTCGCCGATGGAGTCGGCCTTCGTCATCGCCGCGGCGGCGAGGCGCATCATGTTGAACGAGCCGATCAGGTTGATGTTGATGACGCGGGAGAATTCGGCGAGCGGCACCGGGCCGTCACGACCGACCATGCGTTTGGCGACGCCGATGCCGGCGCAATTGACCAGCACCCGGGGCGTGCCCATGTCCTGCGCCAATTGCGCGAAGAACGCCTCGGCCGATTCTGCACTGGCGACATCGACGGAATAGAACCTGCCGCCGATTTCCGCTGCAACCTTTTCGCCGCGCTCCCTGTTCAGGTCGGCGATGGCGACCTTCGCTCCGGCTGCCGCAAAGGCGCGTGCCGTCGCTTCGCCCAATCCCGATGCGCCGCCCGTTACAACTGCAACCTGTCCGCTGATATTCATGATCCCACCTGCCGATTTGTTGTGTTCAGGAGTTTTCTATCAATAAGGCATCGACCGCAACAACGCCCTGCCCTTCCGGCAGGACGATCAGCGGATTGATCTCGAAGGATTCGAACTGTTCGCC
>JAPOIA010000348.1 GCA_029979185.1 Alphaproteobacteria bacterium
GCGAGCCACTCGCAGATTGCGGTGAACGGCACCACGATCGTCGCCGTGCCTGCTCCCATTATCAGCGTATTGGCTATGGCGTCCCGGAATGTGCCCGGCCCGAGAACGTTCTGGTAGTTTTCCAGCGTCAGCCGACCGAAGGCTTCCATGGAAAGGCCGCTGTAAAACGGCTGGAACGAGGCAAAGACAACCATGCCGATCGGCAGCACGATGACGAACAGGATGATCGACACCAGTATAGCCGTGGCGAACCAGCGCCAGCGTCCCAGATTGATCAGGCGCGGCCGGTATCCCTTACCGGTAATGGTCTGGAACCGGTGTGCGTGGCGCGACAGACGATTGTACCAGATGATCAGCGCCATCACGATCGCCAGCAGGCAGACTGAATAGGCTCCCGTTTCGCCGAACTCAGCCGGCCCGACGCCCTTGGCGCTCTGATAAATGTGCGTCGTCAGCACCGTGAGATTGCCGGCAAGGCCGACCAGCGCCGGCACTTCGAACGACTCGAAGGCGCGAATGAAAATCAGCAACAGCAGCGCCAGGATGCCGGGCAACGCCAGCGGCAATGTCACCGTGAGAAACGTTTTCACAGGACGCGCGCCGCTGGCCATCGCTGCTTCCTCGAAAGTGGAATCGGTGGCGCGCAGCACGGCGGACAGCAACAGGAAAGTCAACGGCGCAAAGCTGATGCCTTCCACCAGGATCATGCCCCACATCGAATAGACATTGATGCCGCTGAAGTAACCGCCCGAGACTGCCCTGATGAGATCGTTCACGGGCCCCGCCTTGCCCAGCAGCAGCAGCCAGCCGACCGTTTGCAGGACATGGGGAATGCCGAGAGAAATGATCGATCCCAGGAAGACATACTGGCGCAGCGGCGCATTGGTGCGCTCAACGATCACCGCCTGCACGAGCCCGATGAAAATCGCGACAATGGCAGAGCCGGTCGAATAGACGAAAGTGTTCCACAGGCTGCCGGCAAAGTGCCGGCTGGCAAAAAGCTGCTGGAAATACTTCAGCGTGAACTGGTCGAACGACCCGTCCGCGGTGGTCGTGAACAGGCTCGCACGCACCAGAAAGATTACCGGCGGGAGGATGAGCACCAGCAGCGTAGCCGCCAGTACGAATACCGGCAGCGACATCCATGGTTTGTGGCGCTGGAGCACCGGCCCGAGACCGGCAGAACCGGGAGCGATTTCGCCGGAGGGCGTTTGCACTGTCATGCTACGCCGCCTCTCCCGGCGTTATCGCCCGGCAAATTACCGGAACATTGTTTCATAAATCTTCTGCGAGCTTTCGGTGTATTTAAGCAGTTGTTCGGGCGAGATGAAGTTCTCCTCGACAACACCTTTTTTCGGAACGACGCTGGCGATTTTCGGAGACGTCGGCACATCGGGATGGACGGGAATGTAATTGGCCTTGCGCAGGATCGACTGCCCTTCCTTCGACAGGACGTAGTCCACGAACAGCATTGCTGCATGGGGATGCTTCGTTCCCTTAGGCAGGACAAGGGTGGCGGCGGTGGTTGCAACCGGCGTAAACACCCGTGCATCGACGGGCGCGCCCTTGGCTTTCGAGATCAGCGGATGGTGCGCGAAAATCTGCACGGCAATCGGATATTCGCCAGCGACCACGCGATTGACCAGCGTGCGGGCGCTGCCGGAGCCGAAGTTGATCATTTTCTGTCCGGCGAGCTTTTTGAAATAGACCATCGCCTTTTCCTCGCCCCAGGCGACGCGCAGGTTCGTCAGGAACAAAGGCGTACCGCTGGCCGAGCCGATGCGCCAGGAAATCTTGCCCTTGAATTCCGGCTTCAGCAAATCCTCGAAACTCTTCGGCGCCTTGTCCGGCGGCAGCATCCTGGTATTGAAGGCCATGCCATAATAGCTCAGGCGCGTTGCCGCCCATTGTCCCTGCTTGTCGATATATTTTTCCGGATAGGCCTTCAGCTCGGGTGAATAGAATCTGGCGACAATATTGGCTTGCGCCGCCAGCTCTCCAACACCGGTCCCCTCGATGACATCGCCGACGACATTCTTCGCCTTGGCTTCGGCGAGGGTCTTGGTGACGATATCTTCGGATTTCGCCCGCCAATATGTTGTCTTCACAAACGGGTATTTCCTCATGTAGCCGGCAACCAGGGGCCGGATGGCCTGATTGGCGATCATGGCTGAATAGAATACCAGCTTGCCTTCCTTCTTAGCACCGGCGAGTAGCTTTTCGCTCCGGTCCTTGCCCTTGTACTGCAGGATAGCAGAAACGTCCTGCGCCTGCGCCGGGCCAAATGCCACGACTGCGGCAGCAATCGCGGCGGCTACCGTGACCCTTATGGTTGCGCGTTTCGTTGCGCGTTTCAT
>JAPOIA010000349.1 GCA_029979185.1 Alphaproteobacteria bacterium
CGTCCGCAATTCGGTGATTTCCAGCGATGCCAGATCAATCTCGATGGCGGCGATACGGGCGGCAATGACCGGATCCTCGATGATCGGGCGGCCGTTGTCCTGCAATTGGCTGGCAAGCGCTTTCAGCTTGCGCAATTCGCGCTTCGACTGGCCGATGCGAGCGATGCTGGTGCGCTCGTGACCCAGCAGCAGCTTGGCATAGGTCCAACCTTTGTCGACTTCGCCAATCAAGGCGCTGGCGGGCACGCGGACATTATCAAAGAAGGTTTCGTTGGTGTGATGGCCGCCGTCCATCGTGACAATCGGGCGAATGGTGATGCCCGGCGTCGACATCGGGAAGACAAGCATGGAGATGCCTTCCTGATTTTTCACTTCCGTATTGGTGCGCACCAGCATGAAAATCCAGTTGGCGTTCTGCGCACCGCTGGTCCACATCTTCTGGCCGTTGATCACCCATTCATCGCCTTCGCGGATGGCGCGGGTGCGCAGCGAAGCAAGATCGGAGCCGGAGCCCGGCTCGGAGAAGCCCTGGCAGAACCAGTAATCCAGCGTGCGGATTTTCGGCAGGAATTGGGCCTTCTGCTCGTCGGAGCCGACCGCCATCAATACCGGGGCGATCATTGCCTCGCCGAAGGGAATGATACTCGGCGCTCCTTCCTCGGAGGCGACATTATCGAAGACAAGCCGCTGCAACGGGCTCCAGCCGGGGCCGCCGTATTGCTTGTCCCACCCCGGACAGGCCCAGCCCTTTTCAGAGAGCTTGCGCTGCCAGGCCCGCTGTTCTTCCGGCGGCACGGTCCGGTTGTAGAAAACCTTCTCGCGTGTTTCAGGGGCCAGCTCGGCGCGCACGAATTCGCGCACTTCGTCGGCAAACCGCGCCACTTCCGGTGAATAGGGCAAATCCATAGCGTCATCCGTCTGGTCAGTTGTTGTGCAACAGGGAACGTGCCGCATGGTCGTTCCTGTCGCCTCCCCGGTCAATAGCCAAAGATCGCCGCAGCCTCAACTCGATAGCCCATGCTGGGTCCGGGCCGGCATGTCTGGCAGGGGTTGCACAGCCGACAAAGGCCATTTACGCTCCGTTCCGGAGGATTGGCGATCTGCCAGCCAACCAATCGAGTGACGGTGCGCAAAGGGTTATCTCCGGAGCGCCCGAAAGCACTGCAAGGGCCGCCAACAGCAAGCGGCCGTCAACCAGGGAGGAATAAATCCATGCCAGCATCACGCCTCGTGTTGGGCGGCCTTGCCGCCGCAGGTGCAGTGGGACTGTTGGGCGCACCCGCGTTCGCAGCCGATTTCTACAAGGGCAAAACCCTCAACGTCGTCATCAACTATGGGGCCGGCGGCAACACCGACGTCCAGGGCCGCACCCTGATGCGGTATATGTCGAAGTATATTCCGGGCAATCCGCGGGTCGTCATCCGCAACATGCCGGGCGCTGGCGGCGCAGTGGGCGCGAACTTCCTCAACAAGGGCGCCAAGCGTGATGGCACGTTCATGGGTGTCTTCACCACGCCGTGGATGCATGAACTGGCGGATTCGGGAACGCTCACCGCAAGCCTGAAGGACCTGCAATATGTCGGCGCCATCGGCCAGCAGCAGATCGCCCATGTGCGCAAGGATGCTGGCGGCGGCAAGTTCGAATCAACCGCCGACTTCCTGAAGATCACCAAGTCCTTCAAGTCTGCCGGTCACTCGCCGACGACATCGAAGGACATGTCGATCGCCGTTACCCTGCGTTTGCTGGGCATCAAGCACGAGCATGTCACCGGCTTCAAGTCGGCAGGTCCGATCCGTCGCGCTATCCTGCAGAACGAAGTGCAATATACGGAGGATTCGCTTGCCGGCTTTTACGGAGGCGTGACCGCGACACTGATCAAGCCCGGCGTATCCATCCCGCTCTGGCAGAACGGCGTCCTTAACAAGAACGGCCTGATGGATCGCTCCAAGGCTGTCAGCGGCGATGTGCCTACCTTCAGCGAAGCCTACCAGATGAAATTCGGCAAGGATAAGAAGCCTTCCGGTCTCGACTGGGACCTGTATCTGAAGATCACCAACGCCCGGCAGTTCCTGCGTACGGTTGTACTGCCGCCCGGCGCACCCAAGGAGGCTCTGGCGGCACTGCGCAGCGCCTGGCTGAAAACTGTCGAAGACAAGGAATACAACGCCGAATACGCCAAGAAGAACAAGAGCCCGCTGGAGTGGCGCACGGGTGAAGATGCAGCGGCTGGCATCGCGGAAACGCTGACCGTCTCCAAGGAACTGCGCGAGCACGTTCAGAAGCTCGGTAAGGTCAAGAAGAAGTAGACCTGTAGCCGCTTGTTTAGAAAGGGGCAGCCGCGTCGT
>JAPOIA010000034.1 GCA_029979185.1 Alphaproteobacteria bacterium
GGATTTTACAGATGCCAACCTGGCTGGCATCCATGAAATAGGCGAAGGCCTTGATGTCCGCGGCGCGCGGTTCAAGTTCGTCCGGTACCGGCGCCTTCTGCGGCGCAACGTCTCCGCTGGCGAAACGGGCATAAAGTTCGCGGTATTTGTCGAGCGCTGCAGCAAGCGGACCGCTTTCGCCCTGTGCGGTTTTTACTGACAAGGGCGGTCGCGCAGCCTCTTTCGCAACGACAGCTTCATCGCGGGCCAGCGTCTCCAGGGGGAATGGTCCGAACTCTACTGGACGATCCTTCGACGGCGAATAAATCAGCATGGTCCTGCCCTTTCCTACCCTTTCTCCTGCCCTTGCCTGCCTGCTGTGCCTGTGCGGATCAGCCGCGCGCGGCTTCCAGCGCCAGTTCCAGCAACGCGCCGCCGTTCAGGTGATCCAGCAGGCTGAAATGATTTGCGCCGCCCACATGCAGTGGTGCGGGTGCTCCCCATGCCTTTGCAAGCTCGACCGACTGGCGCTTGAACTCGTCGCTTTCGAGCCCGCCCAGGGCCACGCGAATGCGCACGCCTTCCGGCTTCTCCATGAAGAGCGGCGACAGGTCGCGCGCCTGTTCGGGCGTGTTCAGGCCAAGCACCTTGCCCATCGGAATGAGCCGCAGGGCCTCAAGATCGAAAATGCCTGACAGCGGCAGCGCCGAAGCGATCTTCGGCCCGTCCCTGTCCGCTGCAGCATGGGCGGTAAGGTGGCCGCCAGCCGAATGGCCGCAGATATGCAGCGCCTCACCATTCACGCCGAGGTTACCCGCTTCGCTGGCGATGAAATGCAGCGCCATGCGCACTTCCCTGACGATCTCCGCCAGCGGCGTTTCCGGCGCCAGCGAATAGTCGACGTTGGCGACCGCGAAGCCCGCATCCAGCATGCCCTTGCAGAACTGCGCATGCTGGTCTTTGCTGGAGGCCTGCCAGTAACCGCCGTGGATAAACACCCAGACCGGGGGCTCGTTCACACCCTCGGGGCGATACAGGTCGAGCATGTTGGCGCGGCCGGGACCATATGCGATATCGAGACCGCGCAGCTTCGCCCGTGCAGCATCGCCGTCGCGAGTCCACTTGCGGAACTCGGCAATCATGTCGGGAACCTGATTGCGCGGGCTCATCTGCTGCGCCAGTTCCATGACACTGTAGCCCTGATAAACCGGTCCGGACGGCGGAGGTGCATCGGGCGGCGTTGCGCGCGCCATAACGTGGGTATAGTCGTCCGGCGATATCCGCACTTCCACCGGTGGCCGGAAGCCGCCAAAGACTTCGCGCCAGACCTTGTCGATGGCCGGGCGCGAGGGATGAATGGCCGAAGGGTCGGGCGCTGCCCAGATCATCTCGCGCAGGAACTGTGGCCCGACTTTCGCGACAGCCAGCGCGGCGCCCGCCTGCGAGAGCGCGTCCTGCAAGGCGATGGCCGGATCGCTTTCGTCGCTCGCACCGGCGACCTCGACATACTGCGTATCGTCGACTTCCGCTTCGCTCATGGTCTACTCACCCAATGCGCTGACCCAGCCATCCGGCGTCTCCTTGCCGGGATGGACGGTCTCGCATTTGCGGCAGGTCCGAAGCTGCTTGTCGGCATAGAACGCCTCGAACAGCGGCGGCAGGTCCTTGACAATATCCGTCAGGCCGACCTCGACCCGGTGCACCATGTGGCCGCAGTTCATGCAGTACCAGTTGAAGCCATCGAGAGCGCCGCGCGGCCGGCGCGGCTCCACGACAAGCCCGACCGATCCTTCCTGCGGACGCTGCGGCGAATGCGGCGTATGGGCCGGCAGCATGAACACTTCGCCCTCGCGGATCGGGATATCGTAGAACTGGCCGCGATCCACAACCTTCAGCACCATGTCGCCGCGCAGCTGGTAGAAGAACTCCTCAACCGGATCATCGTGATAATCGGTGCGCCGGTTTGGTCCGCCGACCACCTGGACGATGTTCTCCGCGTCGGGAAACACCACCTTGTTGCTGACCGGCGGTTTCAGCAGGTGAGCGTTTTCATCGATCCACTTGTTGAAGTTGAAGGCGTGCAAGCGGCCCTGTGTCATGATTTGAGTCCCGTTGATCAGTATGTCTATTCGGCTGCCGCCGAATGCGCGCTGGTACGCAGGCCGCATGTCTCGAAAGCAGCGCGCGTTGCCTCCTTCTCCGCTTCGGTAAGCTGAAGCATCGGGCGGCGCACGCCGCCGCCGGTCTGTCCGAGCAGTTCCTGCCAGTATTTGGAATGCGCCTGCGGCTTTTCCTTCGGGCAGGTAGAATCGATGGCGTGGCGCACCGGATCGAGGCTGTCGCGCACCTTGCGGGCTTCCTCGATTTTCCCTGCAAAGGCGAGATCGGTATAGTCGCGCATGCGCCCGTCGAATTTGGTCTGCAGCAAATAGGGCGGCGACGAGCACAGATAGAGCTGCCAGTTCAGTTCGACGATATTGTCGAACCATTCTTTTTCCGAAGCCGTCGAAACGATCAGCTTGTCTCCAGCAAGTTGCGTCAGCTTCTTGTACATTTCGCGCGGAACGGAATACTTGATCGCAACCACATTCGGCAGTTCGGCAATGCGCGCGCACAGTTCCGGACTCATCAGATAGCCGGAATCGGGGTGGCTCCACAGGGCAATGCCGATATCGACCTGCTCGCTGATATACTTGTAATATTCGTAGAGCGTCTCATCCTGCGCCTTGAGAAAGTGCAGCACCGGCGCATGGACGACAATATAATCAGCCCCGATATTCTGCGCATGGCGTGCCAGATCAATCACCACATCCATGTTCTGGTCGGAACAGGACATGATGGTGCCGGCGCGGTCGCCAATGGCCTCCAGAGCCGCTTCCATCGCCCGCTTGCGCTCGGGGATGGACATGGAAAAGAATTCGCCCTGCTTGCCGGCGACAAACACGCCGTCGACCCCCAGGTCGTCGACCCAATGGCGCAGGTTGGACTGGAAGCCTGTCTCGTTCACCGAAGCGTCGGCATTGAAAGGCTGCAAGGCTGCCGCCCAGATGCCGCGCATATTCTCGCGGGCATAGTCTTTTGCGTCCAGTCTTGTATATTTCATGGTTATATTCCTGTTTCATATGCGAAATAGAACATGTAACGAGCATAGCGCATGATCCGGCAAAGTACAGTGCGCAGCCTGTATGGCCCGTGACGGCGAGAGACGCATCAGAGGGACGGACAAGAGGAACGTCAGTGACCACCGTACTGGACAATTTCGCCCGGCAACTGCTTGATCCGGTTGCCGCAGAGCAGCTGACGGATATCGAGGCCAGGCTTGACCTGCATATAACGGATAGCATCTGCGCCTGGCTGGCCGGTCAGGCGAGCAGTGAAGGCCGCGCCATGATGGGCGCCACGGATGGCGGCGCACCGGCGCTGTTCGATGCCGGGTTCGCCGGACGCATCGGGCTAGCGGTGGCGCAGACGCGCCTGACGGAAATTGACGATATCCATATGCCGTCCTGCACGACGGCCGGATCGGTTATCGTTCCGGCGGTGCTCACCCTGGCCGCGGAAATGGGCAGCGATCATGCGACGGTCCGCCACGCCATGCGCGCCGGATACGATGCGCTTGTGCGTACAGGATGCGCCATTGACGGCGCGCGCATCCTGTATCGCGGCATCTGGCCGACCTATTTTGCCGCTCCCATGGGAACCGCGGCCGCAGCGGCCGTCCTGCTCGGCCTTGACGCGGAACGCACAGCCCATGCCCTCGCGATGGCCCTGGTACAGACAAGCGGTGCAGCAGGCGGACCTGCTCCCGGGCGCAATCCGCGATGGCTTTTCGCCGGATGGGCAGCAATGGCCGGCGTGCAGGCCGCCATCGCCGCTGCCCGTGGACACGGTGGCGATACCTCCCTGCTCGATAGCGACTGGCTGGAAAAAACACATGGAATTGCCTTCGATGCGCAGGCCCTGCCGGGCGAGCCGGGGGCAACTTTACTGGCAATGAGCATGAAACCGGCCTGTACGGCGAAACAGGCGGCTTCGGCGCTTGCCGGTTTCCAGCAGCTACTGGATGAAGGCCCGGGGCACGAAACGCTCAAGTCCGCGACGATCCATGTGCCGCCGGCCTATTTTCACATGATCAGCCGCCAGCCTCCCGGCCGCCTCGGGCGGATCGTTTCGGCAAAGTGGCAATGCGCCATGGCTGCCCTGCATCCGGATGAACTGCTTGATATCGAGCGCACCGACCACTCCGGCGAACCCGCATTTGCCGCATTGATGGAAAAAATTTCCATCGCGGAAGACGAAGCGTTGATGGATCACTTCCCGCGCGTTTATCCGGCACGCATTGATGCGGAATATCTCGACGGCACGGCTGCGAGCGTCCTGGTCACCAATGCGCCGGGCGATCCTGCCCTGCCGCTGGGGCCGGACGCCGTGGATGCAAAATTCGACGCAGTTGTAAGCCGCTCATGCAGCCCGGAGAAGGCGCAATGCCTGCTCGCGCAGATACGCGGATTCCTGTCGGACGGCATCGGTGCGGGAGAGCTGGTCGCGGACATTCGCGACAGCATTGCCTGACAGGCCGATTATCTGCCTGCAACGGATTGCATTGCAGCGAGGGCTGCGCCAAACTCCGATTTTCGAAGATGATACCGGCAGCAGGCATATGAAGATTCTAGCAGCTATGTTCGTCAATCCATTTGCCGCTTTCTGGAGCCTGCTAGCGATCTATGCGGCGATCGGCGTCGCGGTCGCCATTCCGTTTGTTATCGCCGGGGCGCACCGGATTTTTCCCGAACCGGTGCAGATGTCGCCAGCTTCACGGATAGCCATACTGCCCGGCGCAATCGTTCTGTGGCCACTGGTGCTGAAACGCTGGTGCTTCGGGGGACCGAGACGATGAAGCAGCGGCATCGCACGGCGCACCGGACCATCTGGATCATTCTGGCGATCCTTATCGCCGCCGGCTTCACATTGGCGCTTGTACAGCGCAAGCCGCAAAAGAAGAAGGCTGCCTTGGCTCCGGCAATTCTCGCTGTCGCCTTTGAAGGCGCACATGCGGGGGGCCACACATGAGCGCGAATTTCCGAATGGTGCAATGGAACCGCGCCAAGATCGTCTACGATTTGATTGCGGTCGTCGCAGTCGCCGCCTATGTCTATGGCTTCATGGTCGCCATGCGATCCGGTTATGCGCCGGGCAAGGAACCGGCCTGGGCCGACCTTCGCATCAGCGCCTTCGGCACGGCAGCCTTTCTGCTGATTTCCATCATTCTCAGCATTGGCCCTCTGGCGCGCCTGAACAAGGCCTTCCTGCCACTGCTCTATAACCGCCGCCATCTTGGCGTGCTGGCCGTCATCGTTGCTGCGATTCATGTCTATGCGGTGCTGGACTGGTTCATCATTCGCGGCAGCGTGCCGTGGATATGGCATGAAATCACCAATGCGAAGGATTATGCGAAGTTCGTCGGCTTTCCGATGAAGGCCATCGGGCTGTTCTGCCTGATCGTGTTCTTCGTCATGGCGGCAACCAGCAACGACTATTGGCAGAAGGTGCTCAGCCCGGGCGTGTGGAAAGCCATCCACATGTCGATCTACGTCGCCTATGCCCTCCTCGTCATGCATGTGGCGCTCGGTCTGATGCAGCGGGACTATTCGCTCTATATCCCGGTATCGCTGGGGGTCGTGGCAGGCACGGTGGTACTCCTGCATCTGGTGGCCGGATTTCGCGAACTGCCCGGCGACAGACCCGATCCGGAAGATGCGCTCGTGGACGGATGGATCGAGGTGGGCGCGCCCGTTCAGTTGACAGACAAGCGCGCGAAAATCGTGACGGCTCCGGGCGGGGAGCGCATAGCGGTCTTCCGCGATGGCAAGACGATCAGCGCGGTGACGAATGCCTGCGCCCACCAGAACGGGCCGCTCGGCGAAGGCGAAGTAATCGACGGTTGCATCACCTGTCCGTGGCATGGCTGGCAATACATGGTGGAGGACGGCCGCTCGCCGCCACCGTTCAAGGAAGAACTGACAACGTATGAATTGCGGCTGCGCGACGGGGTGATCGAGGTCAATCCGGCGCCCTTGCCGCCGGGAACGCGCGCATCGATCAGGCTGCCTTAACCCAATGCGTCACACTGGCGATGCGGCCAACATCACAAAAGAGGAGAACCAATGACGACTCGACACAGCATCCGGCTGGCAGCGGGCTCCGGCCCGACCTTCGGCGTCGATGATCTAGCCTGCGCGGCGGCAACCCATCTCGGCTTCTGGGCTGACGAGGGCCTCGACGTCAGCTGGACGCCGGTGCATGGCGGTGTGGCAGCCATGAAGGCGGTTCTCGATGGCAAGGTCGATGCGTCCTACGGAGGGCTCGGGCCGGTTCTCAAGTTCCGCTGCGAGGGTCAACCGGTGCGCATTGTCGTTTCGATGGCGCGCGGACTGGCGCAGAACCTGGTCGTGCAGGAACGGTTCGCGTCGACAGATCAGTTGCGCGGCGCGTCCTGGGCGCTCGACGGATTCGGCGCGCTCAGCCATCACATGGCCCGGCTGGTCGTGAAGGCGCTGGGCATTGCCGAAGATGAAATCCGCTGGGAGGCGGTCGGCCCTCCCCCCGAACGGATCGCCCGCCTGCTGGAAGATTCCATCGATGTGTCGCTGATACGCGTCGAGGAAGCCATGGCGCTGACGCTGGACCCGTCCAACAGCCTGACCACCCTGCTCGGCTTTTCGGATCTGAAGAAGCTCGTACCGGTTCAGCCGCATGGCGTTCTGGCGACTACCGAAGCCTATGAGGCATCCAACCCCGAAGGGCTGGAAAAGCTCGCCGCCGGCATGATCCGTGCCTCCCGCGCGCTGCACGAGGACTATGACGCCTTCCGCAAGACCTACGACCACCATGTAACGGTCAAGGTGCCGGACGAACACATCAAGACCATCTGGCAGCAGGAACGCGATTCCGGAGGGTTCGCAATCAACGGCGAACTCAGCCAGTCGCATTGGCGCGACGAGATGGCATCGTTTGCCGATCTCAACCCCGAACTCCGCACTCTTGCCCGCGATGAAGTGATCGCCGGGCAGTTTGTCCAGGCGGCGCTGAAACGGCTCGGTACGGTTCCAGGGGTCCGATACGCCGGAATCCTAGTGTGCCTTCCAAACCGGCTTGCGGCATGATTGCCTGCAAGGCATAGTCGCCGCGCCGGGCGGTGAGGGTCGCCCGGCTGGAGGAATGACCTTACGGAGGCAATCATGAGAATTTCCAGAGCCGCGGCATTTGCCGCGGGCGTTAGCGTTGTGGCCGCTTTCGGGACGACCACCGCGATCGCGGACGATTTCTACAAGGGCAAGACCGTTTCGATCTTTGTCGGATCAGGTGCAGGCGGAGGCTTCGACACTTACGCTCGCCTCGTCGGCCGCCATCTGGGCGCCCATATTCCCGGCAAGCCGTTCATCAAGGTGCAGAACCGGCCCGGCGCAGGCGGCCGCGGCAATGCCAACCTGATCTACAATTCCGACCCGCAGGACGGCACGGTTATTGGCGCTCTCGGCCCGTGGCTGTCGCTGGAGCCGCTCTGGGGCCAGTCCGGGGTAAAGTTCGATCCGCCGAAGTTTCAGTGGCTCATGTCACTGGGCCGCGAAGTCTCGACCTGCGTCTTCTTCAACAAGAGCGGTGTGACGGACGTCAAGGCGCTGATGAAAAAGCCGAAACTGGCCATGGGCACGTCCGGACCGACCTCGCCGATGGCTTCCGATGCGCTGATCCTTGCCCATGCGCTGAAATTCAAGCTGAACCTGGTTTCCGGTTTCAAGGGCTCGCGGCAGGCGTTCATGGCATCCGAACGGGGCGAGCTGGATGGCAATTGCGGCCTCTGGTACTCCAGCCTGCAGGCGCAATACATGGGTCCGGTGACGCGCGGCGTTGCCAATGTCACGCTGCAGCTTGGCCGCCAGCCCCATCCGAAGCTGAAGGGTGTGCCCTTCCTTTATGATGTTGTGAAATTGAGCGAAATCGACCGCAAGGCGATGGACCTCGTCTTCACGCAGATGGAGCTGGCCCGGCCCTATGTGTTCGGCCCCAAGGTGCCGCAGGAGCGCACGGCTGTCATTCGCAAGGCATTCCTCGACATGACCAAGGACCCCGCCTTCATGGCCACGGCCAACAAGATGAAACTCGAGATCGAGATCGTCAAAGGCGAGGAAATCCAGAGCCTGCTCGCCAAGGCTTATGCGGAATCGAAAGATGTCGTGGCCGCAGCCCGGAAGATCATCAACCGCTAGATACCAAAGCGGGCAAAATATCCCTCAGAGGGTTTTCAGCGCCGTTTCGTGCGTCTAATATCCGCGGAACGGTGCTGCGAGCAATGCGGCGCTGGAAAGCCGGCCAGAACCAACGGCCGGGAACCAAAACCGGAGGGAAAATGACAATTTCCAAAACTCTTCCTGCCGCGCTTGCAGCGGCGGGCGTTGTGGCTTTGGGCGCCGCTTCTGCGACCGCAGCCGATTTCTACAAGGGCAAGACCGTTTCGATCTACGTCGGCTCCGGCGCCGGCGGCGGTTTCGATACATATGCGCGTGCGGTCGGCCGCCACCTGTCGAAGCATATTCCCGGCAATCCGGCCATCAAGGTGCAGAACCGTCCGGGTGCTGGCGGGCGCGGCAACGCCAACCTGGTCTATGTGTCCGATCCGCAGGACGGCACGGTCATCGGCGCCCTCGGGCCCTGGCTGGCGCTTGAGCCGCTGTGGGGCCAGCCCGGCGTGAAATTTGACCCGCCGAAGTTCAAGTGGCTGATTTCGCTCGGTCGCGAGGTGTCGACCTGCGTCTTCTTCAACAAATCCGGTGCTACCGACATCAAGGCGCTGATGAAGAAAAAGAAGATCGTCATGGGCGCATCCGGCCCAACGTCTTCGATGGCGTCCGACGCCTTCATCATGAAGGATGTTCTGAAACTGCCAATTCAGGTAATTGTAGGCTTCAAGGGTTCGCGCCGCGCCTTCATGGCCGCCGAAAAGGGCGAGCTGGATGGCAACTGCGGCCTCTGGTACTCCAGCCTGCAGGCGCAGTACATGGGCCCGGTCAAGGAAGGCAAGGCGAATGTCACGCTGCAGATGGGCCGCCATCCGCATCCCAAGCTGAAGGACGTTCCGTTCCTCTACGACATCGCCAAGCCGAATGAGCTTGAGCGCAAGGCCATGGATCTGGTGTTCACCCAGATGGATCTGGCCCGTCCCTATGTCATGGGACCGAAGGTTCCCGATGCCCAGGTCAAGACCATGCGCAAGGCCTTCATGGACCTCGCCAAGGATCCGGAATTCCTGACCACGGCTGCAAAGCTGAAGATCAACATCGACGTCGTGACCGGCGAGGAAATCCAGGACCTGTTGCAGAAAGCCTACAACAGCCCGAAGGACGTCGTCGCCCGCGCACGCAAGATGATCAACCGCTGATCATCGCGACAAGCGATCAGGAAACAGAAAGCCCGGCTCTCGCAGCCGGGCTTTTTCGTGTCCGGCCAGCGGTCGAGACATCACTCTGCCAGAATGGTAGCCGCCGTCTTCTCCCCCACCATCATTGTCGGTACATTTGTATTGGCGCAGGGCACATTCGGGAAAATTGAGGCGTCGCAGACCCGCAGGCCCGGCATGCCGATGACACGGGCATGGGAATCGGTCACCGCCATCGGATCATCCGGCGAGCCCATGCGGTTGGTACAGGACACGTGCCAGTGACCTAACACCGCCGACTTGATCCATTCCGCGCAGGTTTCGTCGTCGCGCATCAGATCGTCCATCGAAGGCGCATCGGCAATCATGTATTTGATGATCGCCTTGCGGGTCAGTGGCGATGCTTCCATCACGGCCGCGCCGATCTTCGTCTGAATGTCGTTCCAGCGGCTGTAGATCGCCAGCGCCCGCGCCTTGTCGGAGAAACTGACCGGAAAAATCTCCTCGCTGACGGCCTGAATGGCAGGATGCGCCTGCAACTTGATAAGGCGGCGCGTTCCATCGATCAGCCGCGCCATGTCGCGCGGGTCCGAGCACATGTTGAAGTCGACTTTCGGCGAGGCGGCCGGATCGGCAGAATCCAGCGTGATAGATCCGGTCGAAAAGGAGCGGTTCACCCACATCATCATCAGGCCGATCCGCTTGCCGATGGCGTGCCATGCGGAACGATCGTGACTGTTCATGTACATGTCGCCCGGCGGACAGCCTTCGAGGCCGGAGGAATAGCGCAGGCCGGCGAGAATCTGGCGGCGCAAAGTCGGCGGCAGGCGGCTGTCGCGTTTCATGAAAACACCGAGATTGACGCCAGGGTGCTCCTGCAGGTTCTGGCCTACCCCTGCTCGGTCCAGCACCACGTCGATCCCCATCTCGCGCAGATGCACCGCCGGGCCGATGCCGTTGCGCATGAGGAAGGCCGGCGACTGTATCGCGCCCATCGAGACGATGACTTCCTTCGCACGCAGGTCCATGAAGCCATTGGCCCGGCTGATGCGAAGGCCCACTACCCGCCCATCGGCGATCAGCAGCTTTTCCGCACGGGTCTCGCCAAGGATGGTCAGGTTCGGCCGCGCCCGGACGTCTTTGGTCAGGTAGCCGCGTGCGGCGGAAATCCGCTCACCGTCCGGCGTATTGTTGATCACCAGCGGAAAGAAGCCCTCGGTGTCTATGCCGTTCTGGTCCTCGATGTCCTTGAAGCCTGCGTCCTCGATCGCCTTGATCATCGCCGAAGTGAAGGGCGGCCACTGGTCGCGCTTCCAGCGGCGCATGTTGATCGGCCCGCCCTTGCCGTGCAGGGGCTCGCCATAGTCCATGTCGTTTTCGAGCTTTTTGAAAAAGGGCAGAACTTCGTCCCAGTTCCATCCCGCCGCACCGCGCTCGGCCCAGGTGTCATAGTCGCTCGGCAGGCCGCGATTGGCACACATGCCATTGACCGCCGAGGTGCCACCGATGACCCGGCCTGCCGTATAGCGGCGCCATGGACGCCGGTCGTAGTCATTGCCCGGTCGCGGACCGAACACCGCCTGCAGATGGGTCCAGGTGAAGCGCGGATTGGAATGGGCATTGCCGGAAAAGCCATCGAGGATCTCCGGCGGCTCGGTCCCGGGCTCGTAATCGGCGCCCGCCTCTACCAGCAGAACCCGGTTGCGCGACTGTTCGCTGAGGCGTGCAGCCAACGGCGACCCGGCAGAACCGGAGCCGATGATGATATAATCCCAATCCTGCGCAATGACCGCCAAACTGACCTCCCGCCTGCTTTTCCGCGCATTTCAACGCATGGCCGCTCCAGATGCAAGCTTTCGGATAGGGCCCTAATCGAGGCTGGGAGCCCGTTAACCATAATCAGCGGTAAACCTGCCCTTGAAAATTCATAATCTATTCATAACTGGACGCGCGAAGGCAGGAAGGCTATTCCCTGCGTTCGCGCTTTTGAACCAATTTCCGTTGGTTTGATCAACTTTACGATGCGTTCCCCTGGCTCCTGCAACGTACAGGCGCCGGGCTCGCGTCCAACCTGGAACCGCCCCGCCAGATGAGCGGCAAGGGTAGGAAGGGAGACAACAATATGGTGCTCGTCGAGACGCGCGCCCTGGTAAAGCGCTTTGGCAGCTTTACAGCGGTAGACGGCATATCCTTTTCCGTTGGCAGCGGCGAAGTGGTTGGATTTCTGGGGCCCAACGGCGCCGGCAAATCCACGACCATGCGCCTGATCGCAGGCTTCCTGGAACCCACAGCCGGCTCGGCCCATATCTGCGGTCATGACAGCCATGCCGACCCGGTGAGTGCCCGCCTGAGGCTTGGCTATCTGCCGGAAGGGGCGCCCCTGTACCCGGACATGAGCGTTGGCGCCTTCCTGGAATTCGTCGCCGGCATGCGCGGCCTGGACAGCGCGCGGACCCGCGAACGCCTCGCGGAAATCGTAGAGAGCATAGAGCTCGGATCTGTCTGGAACCGGCGCATCGACGCTCTGTCGAAAGGCTACAAGCGGCGTGTCGGCATTGCCCAGGCCATGGTCCACGATCCCGACGTGCTGATCCTCGACGAGCCGACCGACGGCCTCGACCCGAACCAGAAGCACGAGGTGCGCGAACTCATCCGTTCCATCGCCGCCAACAAGGCGATCATCATTTCCACCCACATCCTCGAGGAAGTCGAAGCGGTCTGCACCCGCGCCATCATCATTGCCCGCGGCAGGATGCTGGCCGATGCAACTCCGGCAGAGCTTATCGCCAAGACGCCGGAAACCGGGCCGGATGGCATGGCGCGCAGCGGTTCCCTGCGGCTGGAAGACTATTTCCGCGAAATCACCCGAACCCCCGTGGAGGCCTGAGCCATGTCCATGATCATGCGCGTTTTCCGCCGCGAGTTCGCAGCCTATTTCGCAACGCCGCTGGCAGCGGTGTTCCTGACGGTCTTTCTGGCAATCATCGCCGGCATGACCTTCTTTCTCGCCAACTTCTTCGATCGTGGACAGGCTGACCTGTCCGCCTTCTTCATGTGGCACCCATGGATATTCCTGGTGCTGATGCCTGCCATCGGCATGCGGCTGTGGGCGGAAGAGCGCCGCTCCGGTACGATCGAACTGCTGATGACCCTGCCCGTTTCCACCTGGTATCTGGTGATCGGCAAATGGCTGGCCGGATGGGTCTTTGCCGGACTGGCGCTGCTGCTCACCATGCCGTTGTGGATCACGGTCAACTACCTCGGCTCGCCTGACAATGGCGTTATCCTGGCCTCATACCTCGGTTCGTGGCTGATGGCCGGTTCATTCCTCGCAATAAGCGCCTGCGTATCGGCGCTGACCAAGAACCAGGTACTGGCCTTCATCGGCGCGGTGGTGATCGGTTTTCTTTTCGTCATGGCAGGCTTCGACCTCGTGCTCTCGGCAATCCAGCCCTGGGCGCCGGCTATCGTCGTTGAGGCGATTTCCTCCATGTCCTTCATCGCGCATTTCCAGCGCATCACCGAAGGCGTACTCGAGGTCCCTGCCCTCATATTCTTCTTTTCGCTTATCGCATTCGCCTTGTGGCTGAATGTGCAGATCCTCCAGGTCAGAAAGGCAGCCTGATATGACTACGCCCACTGACACCAAGACCGCGCCGGCCCCGGCGCCGCGCAAAGGCATCAGCAGCGGATGGCTTGCGATTGTCGGAGCCATAATGGCAGCGGTCATCTTCGGCTGCGTGAACCTGATGAGCAGCGCCATGTTCAAGAGCGAACGGGTGGACCTGACGCAGCAGAACCTGTTCTCGCTGAGCCAGGGCACGAAGACGCTTGTCGGACAGATCAAGGAGCCGATCCGCTTCCGCTTCTTCATGTCCTCGAAGCTGACCAAGGAAGCCCCGCAGCTGGCTGCCTTCGCCCAGCGCGTGCGCGCCATGCTGGACGCTTATGTGGCAGCCTCGAACGGCAAGATCGTGCTGGAAGTCGTGGATCCCAAGCCGTTCTCCGAGGATGAGGACCGGGCGGTCGCGTTCGGCATCACGCCCTACCGCGCTTCTTCCGGCGACCAGGTGTTCTTCGGGCTTGCCGTCACCGATTCCACCGACGGCAGCGCAACTATCAAGACCTTCTCGCCCGAGCGCGAGGCGTTTCTGGAATACGACCTGACGCGGCTCGTCGCGCAGCTCGGCACCCGCGGCAAGCCAGTGATCGCGCTGTTTGACAGTCTCGGCCTCTACGGCAATCCGCAGATGCGCATTCCGGTGCAGCAATCGCTGTCGCAAATCCAGCAGTTCTTCGACGTCAAGCCGATGGCTGGGGATGTCGACAAGCTGCCGGAGAACACCAAGATCGTGATGGTCGTCCATCCGCAGGGCCTCAGCGACCGCTCGAAGTTCACCATCGACCAATGGGCGCTGAACGGCGGCGCAACCATGATCTTCGTCGATCCCTGGGCCGAGAACCAGATGGGCTATGGCGGACGCCCCCCTTCGGACGCCTCCTCCGACCTGCCCAAACTGTTCAAGGCATGGGGTGTCGGATACGACAAGAGTAAGGCCGCCACCGACCTGAAGTACGCCATGCGCGCCAACCGCATGATCGACGGACGGCCGGTGACCATGGTCAACCTGCCGTGGATGGCGCTGCGCAGCGATGCACTCAACAAGAGCGAAGCCATCCTTGCGCAGTTGCAGGCGCTGGTGCTGACGAATGCCGGCGCCTTCACCACCAACAAGCCGGACGTCAACCTGCGGCCGCTGGTCTCGCTGTCGTCCGAAGGCGGCCTGCTGGATTCTTCAAAGATGCGCGACCGCAATGCCGACCTGCGGGCGCTCGTCAACGAGATCAGCAAGGGCAAAGCCAGTCCCGTGATCGCAGCGCGCCTGACAGGCAAGCTGACCAGCGCTTTCACCGAAAAGCCGAAGGACTCCAAGTTCGAGGGCAAGCCGGTCGCAAAGAGCACCAAGGACGCCAACATCATCCTCGTTGGCGATGCCGACATGCTGATGGACCGCAACTGGGTGCAGAAGCGCAATATCCTGGGCACCGAAGTGGCGCAGGCTTTTGCCAATAACGGCGACTTCGTCATCAATGCACTGGAACAGATGGCTGGCGGCGCTGCCCTGACCGACCTGCGCGGACGCGGCGTTTCCTGGCGTCCGTTCGAGCGGATCCAGGCAATGGAAGCCGACGCGAGCAAGAAGTACAGCGCCAAGGAACAGCAACTTACCAAGAAGCTGAAGGACACCCAGAAGAAGCTGGCGCAATTGTCCAAGACCGTCACGAGCGTGAGTGGCAAGCTCGATACCGCGCAGGGAATTGGCGATCGGCTCGACGCGCTTTCCTCTGGC
>JAPOIA010000350.1 GCA_029979185.1 Alphaproteobacteria bacterium
CTTGTCAGTTGCCCTCCAGCCAGATGGCAGGGTCGACTCCCGTCGTGCATCGATTGCGCGTGTGGAAGGGAAGATTCAGAGGAAACGCTCCGGAACTGCAGGTTCGTTGCTTCTGGCCGCCCGTCACCGGCAACAGGTGTTCCAGAGCCTGCACACACAGTTTCGTAGCAAAGCCGGTGTTGAGCCGCCAGCGCGCGCGCGTTTCATAGTCGGGCAATTCTTTCGCTGCAGCCATGCGGTTGATCTCGCCGCGATCCGCTGCAATCAATGCAAAGGCAGCGTTGATTTGAGCCGTGGCTTCGCCGATTCGCATCTGGACCGCCGGCTGCTCGGCCAGCTTCACATTCGCAACGGAACGTTTGTCAGCCAGATCGCTTACCACGTTCTCCAGCGCGCCCAGCGCCGAACCCAATGCAGCGCCGACAAGCGAATGTGCGAAGGGCGCAAACAACGGCATGTTGTAAAGCGGATGTGTATTTACCCTGGAGCCGGGGCTCTGCGCATCGCGCGTCGTCATGATGTCGAGCAGCCGATATTGCGGTACAAAGGCATCCTTGACGACGACATCATTGCTTCCGGTCGCGGCAAGCCCGACGACATTCCAGTTATCCTCGATCTCGTACTGATCCCGGGTCAGCAGGGCAAAATACTGCTTCAACGGCGGCATACTTTCGGCAGGCTTCTGAGGCACCATGATTTGCAGAATGATGGCGCCGCAATGGACGACGTTGGAGGAAAAGCGCCACTTTCCGTTCAGCTTCACGCCGCCGTCCACGGGCACTGCCTTCGCGTCAACGGCCAGAAAGGAACTGGCTATCCTCGCTTCAGGGTCCGTTTCCCAGATATCGGCCTGCGCCTGCTCCTCGAACATACCCAGTATCCAGGAATGGCACGCTGTAACAGAAAGTATCCAGCCGCTGGACCCGCAGCCGCGCGCCGCCTGGGCCGCAAGCATGGTATGCAGGCCGTAGCGCATTTCGAATCCGCCGAAGCGCGCCGGCTGGTATATGCGATAGAAACCGGCAGAGCGGAAATATTCCTCGGTCGCGTCCGGGATGCGGCGCAGCCTCTCGGCTTCCGCCGCGCACTCGCGCAGCACCGGCGCCAGCGCGGCTGCACGATCGATCATCGCCCGTTCGGCGTCCGTCCACTCGCCCCCGATTCCTGCCGCAGGTCCGGTTGCCCGGACAATCGTATCCAACACGGCGAATTCCCCAACCGTTTCCGATTCTGCCATATTCCATCCCGGACGATGGAAAGGCAATCATCGCATTTGGATATCCTGTCGTTTACCCTTCTGATAGGCTAATCTGCAGCAAGAACAACAAACTTCGGCGGGAGCGCGATCATGGGATATCTTCAGAACGGCGAATGGAAAGAGGGGCGCATGCCCCAGGAAACCGGAAAGTCCGGAGAATTCCTGCGCGCTGAAAGCGCCTTCCGTGACACGATCAGTCCCGACGGATCATCAGGCTACAAGGCTGAAGCGGGACGCTACCACCTGTATGTGATGCTTGGCTGCCCGTGGGCGCACCGCACGCTCCTGTATCGGGCGGCAAAGAAGCTGGAAGATCTGATAACCGTCGACTACACGCTTCCGAACGTCCGCACGCAGGGGTGGACCTTCGGCACAGACGCCCGCTATCCCGAAAGTGGCGGGGACAGCCAGCACGATTACAGATATGTGCATCAGGTCTATACCCATTGCGAACCGGATTATACCGGCAAGGTCACCGTCCCGGTACTCTGGGACAAGCAGACCAATCGTATTGTCAACAATGAATCGTCGGAGATCATCCGTAACCTGAACTCGGCCTTCGACGCGATCACCGGCGACAATACGGATTACTATCCGCCGGAATTGCGCGGCGCAATCGACGACTGGAACGAGAAGATCTACCACAACGTCAACAACGGCGTGTACCGCTGTGGATTCGCCAAATCACAGGAAGCCTATGAGGCTGCCTATGACGGCCTGTTCCGAACGCTTGACGAGATCGAGGATACGCTTTCGCGTCAGCGCTATCTGGCGGGTAATCGCATCACTGAAGCAGACTGGCGGCTCTTCCCCACCCTCGTTCGTTTCGATGTCGCCTATTTTTCGCTATTCAAATGCAACCGCAACCGCATCGCCGACATGCCCAACCTGTCGAACTACACGCGCGACCTCTACAGCCAACCGGGCATTGCAAAGACGGTGAGTCCGCACACTTACGTTGCAAACTATTATTCGATCACCGATGTCAACCCGACCGGCATAGTCCCAAAGGGCATACCTGCCGATT
>JAPOIA010000351.1 GCA_029979185.1 Alphaproteobacteria bacterium
GGGGCAGGAGAGCCAGTAGGATAAGCAAGGCTGCACGCATCGCTTACAACCTCAGGCAACGTTCGGCGATGCGGGACCGCAAGGTCTGAATCGTCAACGTTTCATCCAGAGCAGGCGGTAAGTTCTCCGTCAATTTTCCCCAGTCGTCGCCCTCCGCCCGCATTGCGCTCATCAGCGCCGTCGCTGAAGCGTAGGTCCGGCCATGGAGGGCGTTGCAGGCACTATCTTCCGTGGCGTTGGCATAGAGAGCGCCGGTCGCTGCATCCGATGCCTTTGCTTCGCCCGCAGTCCGATTTTGCGGCAATAATCCCAATCTCTGGAACGCGGCGAGATCCCGGGCAGCGTCGGGAGAGAAGCCTGCGGCGACCCAGCGGTCACGAACGGCGGCGGGAGAGGGCTCGAGCCATCCGTGCGTCCGCGCCATCACGGCGGCCAGCAACGCCACGCTGCCGACCATGGCAAAACCAGCAACCCTGCCGCCATTGCCAGCCGACAGTGGCCCTGCCTCGCCTTCCGAGCGCAAGCCCAGCATCATGCCCAGCAACGCCACCAGCCCGGTTACGACGCCCGCAACGACCTCAGAGACCGAAAGGCCTACAAGTAATCCTAGAAATAGCCCGAAAGCTGCGCCAATACCGAAATTCCGCACCGGTGAACTCCCACCAGAACCGATCCTTTTGAATACTGGCCCACGCCTGTAGAATTTACCAGCCCGCCAGCTAGGCTAAATCGAGCGCGTGATCTTTCAGCGCCTGCAAGGGCAGCACCGCCAGCGTTTCGATGTGGGTGGCCCGCAGATAGACCGGCGCGGCTTTGCCCGCTTCATAGGCCTCTCGCCAGCGGCCTGCGCAAACGCACCAGCGATCCCCGGGCTTGAGGCCGGAAAAGCCGAATTCCGGCCGCGGCGTCGACAGGTCGTTACCGGTTTCTTTCGAAAACGCCAAAAATTCTGTCGTGGCCTGAACACAGACAGTGTGCATGCCAACATCATCGGCGCAGGTGTTGCAACATCCGTCGCGGAAAAAGCCAGTGACCGGATCCAGACCGCAGGTCTCTAACGGTTCACCGAACACATTGATTGCTTCATCCATTTCCAGATTGTCCTCTCACCGCTGAATTTGTGCTGCATCACACTGCATACGTACCTTTGGACAGACATTAACGATTTTGTCACAGAAAGGCACGATAATGGCGCCTTCGGCACGGATGTAGCGTCGTTATGACAACGCTGAAGCGCGCCAACACCCCAATACAAACCGAGTACCATGATCCTATCCAATGCTATTTCGCCGCCCCATCCTGTTCGCGATGAAGTGCTTCCTCTCAGTCGACGCATCGCACTGCTTTTGAGTTTCGAAGCGGCGATTGCAGATCGTACCGGCACGGTCTCGGCAGCATCACGATTCAAGCTGATGCGCCTGTTTCAGGCGTTCGGCGGCGCTGTGGCGCTGGCGACGAACCAGGATCTTTGCGTGACTGCTCGGGAGTTGGGGATGCCCCACATCGCGGTCATTGGCGGCGCTTCCAGTCCACAGGATTTGCGGGCGCAGTTGGATCAGCTGATGCAGACGCCGCCATTTCACGGTCGCCAGCTTGTAGTTTGCGGCGCGGCAACGGTGCCGGCTCCGTTGAGCGAACATGTTCTGAATACCGGCGGCGTCTTTGCCGACCATGGCACAGTGTATGCGACCGTCGATGCATGGCTTGAACAATTTGCGCCGATGCCGTTCGCGATGCGTGCACACGCTTAGACCGGGATTGCGGCGCTAGGCGCGGTTGCAAATTTTACCGGGGTCCAGTCAAACCCCTTGCCGATGACAATGTCATGAGCAGGGAAGTGACGAATGGCCGATTTCAATATCCTGGAAGATTTCGACGTAGCCGGTAAGCGCGTACTAGTTCGCTTGGACCTGAATGTGCCAATGGCGGACGGTAAGGTGACTGACCTGACACGGATTGAACGGTCAGCGCCGACCGTGCGTGAACTGTCGAACCTGGGGGCTAGGGTAGTCGTGCTGGCCCATTTCGGTCGGCCGAAGGGGGAGCGCAACGCCGAACTTTCGCTTCGGCCTATCGCCGCTGCTTTTTCCGAAGTTCTCAACCAACCGGTTACCTTCGCCGACGATTGCATCGGCCCGACGGCAGCCAAAGTGGTGGATGCGCTGGGAAATGGCGATGTCGCGCTCTTGGAGAACTTACGGTTCCACAAGGGGGAGGAGAAAAACGACCCC
>JAPOIA010000352.1 GCA_029979185.1 Alphaproteobacteria bacterium
TTTATTTGACAGAAACAGGATGCAGGAATGAGTGAAAGCGGTACGCAAGGGCGCAAGATGAATCTTGCCCAGATACGCGCATTTCTAGAAGATCATTTTCCGCAGATCGGCCCCGGCAACGACCTGATCGTCGAGGCAGTCGGTTCCATGACAGCGCGGTTGCGGCTGGCACAGCAGGAAAAGCACCTGCGACCGGGTGGCACTATATCCGGCCCGTCCATGTTCGCGTTGGCGGATGTCGCAATCTATATTGCCATTCTGGGAGAGATCGGTGTCGGTGACGATCCGGCCAAAGTACCCATGTCGCCCGGTGCGCGGACGGTCACAACCAATATCAATATAAATTTTCTGCGCCGACCCATCGCTCGCGACCTCATAGCGGATGCCAAGCTGATGCGTGTAGGCAGGCGGCTGGCCGTCGGTGAGGCTTGGCTGCATAGCGAGGGCTCGGATGAACCGGTCGCGCATGCTGTGGGTACCTATGCGATTCCGGCAGAAATCTCGGCTGATGTTCCTTTCATGATCGCCCTGCATTAGCTTTTGGAACACGATTCGCCCACCATTCCGCCAATTCGGGACGCTCATGATTACATTTCCCTACAAGCACGCCCATGTCATCGGTATTGGCGGGGTCGGTATGAGTGCCACTGCCAAGTTGCTGCGCGAAAGTGGCGTGACGGTTACGGGCTCCGACGAGGCGGTCTATCCGCCGGTGTCGCACTTGCTGCGGGACGAAAAGCTGCACTGTGCAACTCCGTACGATCCGAAGAACATCCCGGATGAAACGGATGTCTTCGTAATCGGCAAGAATGCGAAGCTGGTGCCGGAAACCAATGCGGAGGTCGCAGCCGCGTTTGCCTCGGGCAAGCCGATCCTGTCCTTCGCCGATGTATTGGGGATGCTTTCGCAGGGGAGCCAGACGCTTGTCGCAGCCGGTGCCTTCGGCAAGACGACCAGTGTCTCGCTGATGGCACATTGCCTGCGCGAAGCCGGGCTTGATCCATCCTTCATGATCGGCGCGGTGCCGTTGTCGCCGCCGACGCCTGCCCATGTGGGCAAGGGAGCGCAGTTCTTGCTGGAGGGCGATGAATATCCCTCGTCCAACACCGACAACCGCTCGAAGTTCCTGCACTATCATCCCGATCATCTGCTGATTACTCCGCTGGCGCATGATCATGTGAATGTTTTTCCGACAGTTGAAGATTATCTTGCGCCGTTTTCGCAACTCGTCGCGGGCATGGCGGCGGATGGCGTGGTTGTCATGTCGACGGGCGGTGACCTGTCGAAGCGGTTCCTGCAATCGCTGTCGCGGCCGGTCCTGACCTATGGCATCGTTGATGGCGACTGGCAGGTGCGCGATATCGTCTGGGGCGAGCGTTCGCAGTTTACGATCGTGCACCAGGACAGAGAGATCGCCCGGATGGAGACGGGCCAGCTTGGCATCCACAATATCGAGAACATGCTCGGTGTTGGAGCCTTCCTGCTGACGCTCGGCCTGATTACTGCAGAGCAGCTGGCCGCAGGCATGGCGTCCTTCAAGGGCATCAAGCGGCGGCTGGACCGCAAGTCCGACAAGACATCGGTGCCGATCTTCGAAGGGTTCGGCTCTTCCTACGACAAGGCACGCAGCGCCATCGCGGCCATGCGCCAGCATTTCCCGGACCGGGAATTGCTGGTCGTGTTCGAGCCGCATACGTTTTCATGGCGAAACAAAGCCACGCTGCACTGGTACGACGATGTCTTCGAAGGCTCGCGGAAGGTTTTCGTCTGGCATCCTGCGGAACAGGGTGCTGCGACCCATGCGCAGGCTTCGCAGCAGGAAATCATCTCGCGGATAGAGGCCGGAGGCTATGATGTGACGGCTCTGGACGAGGCAGTGGCAGCAAACGCTGCGATTTCTTCGGCCGTAAGCGAGAGCAGCGCCGTGCTTTTCCTGACCTCGGGCGACCTGGGGGGCCTGATCGAGACCTTGCCGCCGGCTATTGAGGCAAGGTTTCCTGCCTGACAGTGAATTGGGGGGCAAGTGGGCCTGCGACCACTTTTCGCTGGATATGACTGTTGTAATAGCGGGCAAGGCTTGCGAAAACAATGCATTCAGAGCGCTCGGGCTAGCGAGCGCCAATTCATATGTCGGAGCGAGGTCTCCGTCGCGCAGGAGGATAGACTT
>JAPOIA010000353.1 GCA_029979185.1 Alphaproteobacteria bacterium
CACAGTGAACGCCGTCAATGGCGTCAGTTTTCGAGTCCGGCCTGGGTCCACCGTTGCTTTAGTCGGCGAGTCGGGCTCGGGCAAATCCGTGATCAGCCAGTCGATCATGGGAATTTTGCCCAGCGCAGCTTCGATCACCTCCGGTTCTATTCTGTTTAACGATCCGGGCGGTTCCGGGGACGTTGTCGACATCGCCAAACTCGAGCCTGATGGGCCCGGCATGCGCGAGATACGCGGTGGCCGTATATCGATGATCTTTCAGGAGCCGATGACATCGCTGTCGCCGGTGCACACCATTGGCAATCAAATCGGCGAGGCACTGGAACTGCACCGAAAGGTTTCACGTGCAGAAGCGCGTGCCCAGACCATCGAAATGCTGGGATTGGTCGGCTTCCCGTCACCGGAGCATTCGGTGGACAGTTACCCATTCGAACTGTCGGGCGGCCTTCGTCAACGCGCAATGATCGCCATGGCGCTTGTCTGCCGTCCGGCCTTGCTGATTGCCGACGAGCCGACCACCGCACTGGACGTCACGATTCAGGCGCAAATCCTCAAACTGCTGCGCGACTTGCAACAGCATTTCCACATGGCTGTGCTGATGATCACCCATGATTTGGGGGTCGTCGCCAATGTCGCCGACGAAGTGGTCGTCCTGTACCATGGGAAGCTGATGGAGGCCGGGCCGGTCGATGAAATTTTCCGCAATCCCAGCCATCCATACCTAAAGGCGCTGCTGCATGCCGTTCCTCGCTTCCATATGGAACCTGGCGAGCGGTTGGTACCATTGCGCGAGGTTCAAGCAACCAGCGGTGAACTTCTGGCAGCCCGCAAACCTATGGCTGGCACAGAGCCGATTTTATCTGTCCGTAACCTCTGCAAATCGTACGGGCAGCGCAAAAGCGGCTGGTTCGGGAAAAAATCTTCGGAAAGAGTGATAGCGGTCCGCGACCTGTCGTTCTCGATCGCTCCAGGGGAATGTCTTGGCCTGGTCGGCGAAAGCGGCTGCGGCAAGTCCACAACGTCAAAAATGATCATGCGCGCCATTGCCCCCGACTCGGGCGAGATTTCGTTGCGCTCCGAAACCGGCACCATCGACATCTTGTCCGCCAGCAAAGACGAGATGCTGAAAATTCGGCGGCAGATGCAATATATCTTCCAGGACCCGTTCAGCGCGTTGAACCCACGCATGACCGTGTTTGACATCGTCAGCGAACCGCTGGTCATCCATAAGATCGGCACGCCGGCCGAACGGCGGGCGTATGTGATGGAACTGATGCAACGCGTTGGACTGGACCCGCGCTTCCTCAATCGGTACCCACATAGTTTTTCCGGCGGCCAGCGGCAGCGCATCGGCATTGCCCGGGCCCTGGCGCTGCGGCCACAGGTGCTGATCTGCGACGAGCCGGTATCGGCGTTGGACGTATCGGTTCAGGCGCAGATCCTCAACCTGTTGAAAGACCTGCAACGCGAACTGGGTTTGACTTACCTGTTCATCTCTCACAACCTGGCCGTGGTCGACTATATGGCTGACCGCATAGCGGTCATGTGCGCCGGACGGCTGGTTGAACTGGCCTCTCGCGAGGCCCTGTTCCGCAACCCCATGCACCCCTACACCCAGGCGCTGTTGATTGCCGTACCCGAGCCTAGCCTCGATCATCCCCTGGATTTTGCCCGAGTCATGGACGAACGCGCATCCAGCCCCGCGGCCTGGCCTGCGCCGTTCGCGGATGCCGACGGCAACGCCGCACTGGTTGAGGTAGAACCCGGCCACTTTGTCCGGCAAACCCGCCAGTACGCCGCAGCGTGAAACGAGGCGCACCATGATCCGCATTGTTGCTCTTGCTCTGGTCTGGTTGTCCGTCACGGGCGCCGGCGCTTATGTCGAAACCCCGTACTTCGCCGAAACCGTGAAGGCGAACAAGTTGCCGCCAGTGGCAGAGCGGCTTCCGCAAAATCCGAATATCGAGGGCTTTCAGGATCACGGAACCGGCCCAGGCCAGCAGGGTGGGAAGCTCAATATACTGATGGCGAGCGCCAAGGACGTTCGGCAGATGATCGTCTACGGCTATTCCCGTCTGATCGGATACAATGCCAAACTAGAACTACAGGCCGATATCCTTGAGCGCTACACCGTTGAAGAAGGCCGGATTTTTACGTTCTA
>JAPOIA010000354.1 GCA_029979185.1 Alphaproteobacteria bacterium
GGCATGGTCGTCAGCGCCCGTCCGGACGAACAGTTCGCGCCGAACAGCCCGAGCTTCAACTTGTTTACGTTGTACATCGACACGCGGTCGCGCATGTCCGCCATGCTCGCTCCTGCTCCTCCCGGATTGATCTTGCGTACAGTGTTCAGGCGCGCGCCTGTGCTGTCAACAACCAGCATGCCGCAGCTGGAAACACTATTTTAGCGCGGCATGCCCCAGAGAGGCGCTGATGGTTGCCCCTGCGGCCCGCACAGCCGTCGCCATTGCACCATTTGCTGCCTGATCCATTAGCGACGCTACCCCAATCATCGTAACAGCCGCAGCCAACTCTCGGGAATGATCGAACACAGGCGCTGAGATGGCGCAGAAGCCTCGAAACAGATAACCTTCGGAGATGGAAACTCTGGCGGCCAGAACGTCGGCAATGATTGTCGCGCGCCGGGCAGCAAGATCGGGATAAAGCACTCCCTCGCGCTCTGCCAGTGACCGCGTCTTGAGTTCGGGAAGATAGGTAAGAAATATTCGCCCGGTCGCCGTACTCAACAGAGGGAAGACAAAGCCGGTCTTGATCGTCACCGGTGTTGGCAAATCAGCGTCAAATGTCAGGACCGAAAACGGTCCGCCGGCTCCCCATATCGACAGATAGCTGGGCATTTCGAACGTCTTTTGCAGCTGCTCTAGCGGATCGTGGGCCAGCGCAGGCAGATCGAGCTGTCGCAAGGCCGCCTGCCCCAGTTGCAGCGCATAAGGACCAAGCCGGTAGTGCAGCGTACTCTGCTCCTGAACGACGAGACCCAGCCGGATGAAGCTGACAAGATAAATATGTGCCTTTGCCGGCGTCATGTCTGCCAGGGCGGCCAGCGTTTTCAACGGCAGCGGCGCACACGCCGCTTCCAGCACATGAATCAGCCGGAAGCCGACCTCAATGGACTGGATGGAGCGCTGGACGCCGCCGCCCTCGGACTGGTTCGCCACGCGCGCCATGCCGATGCGAGCCTAAAGAATGAAGCTTACAGCGCCCATTGCGCCAAGCTCCTCAGCATCGAGGACAGCCCGCCGTTCGCTGATCTTGAGAACCCCGTCCGTTCGCTGCAGCCTGTTGATATACTCGCCGGTAAAGACGCGGATATCTGCTCCGCGGCGATTGCGGTAGATAACGAAATTGGCGCGCGCAACCAATTCATTGTCGCTTTCGCCCTTGCTGACTCGCACGTTGCTGACAATGCGCCGCGTGCGCGAGCGTGGAAACTCCGCATGGCAGGCAGGGTCTTTCAGGCGCACGATCCGTTCATGCAGTCGCACGTGATCGTCTGCAACGATGAACAGCGTATTGTGATGATCGGCCATCGGCTTGTCGGTCGGCGGCACCAGATAGCTGGCATCGTCTGTCAACAATGTGCGCCACTCGTCGAGTTCCCATGCATCGAGCAATTCGGCTTCCCTGTAGAACAGCAGCTCCACTTCGCTTCGCAGGGCGGGGTCGGTAATGATTTCGCGCATCTCAAACCTCCACCAGTTCGCGCCATTTGCGCCAGAAGACACGGATATGGCCTTCATCCGTATCGAACTGCTCCTCGGGTGGTTTGTGCATGCCGCGGGAAATGTCGTTCCAAGGCGCAAGCCGCCACGAGGCATAGCCTTTCTGCGCCGATTCCAGCGCAGCAATATCGTCCGGCGTCGCAAATCCACCCGGACCATAGAATGTCAGGAAGGCATGCAGCCGGCGGGCGCGCTGCTCTTCGGTCTCTTCAACCGGACCAAGCGCCCAGGCCTTGACCTTCATCTTCGTCGGCGAGACGGGCATGAAGTTTCGTACGGTAACGGACGAACCATCATTGATCACAAGGTTCGGGAAAATCACCAGATTGCGGTTGGTGTCTGCCACGCGCTCGGCGCGCGCTTCGCCGAGACGCGAAACCAGTTCGGCCTTGATCTGGTCGATATCCTCTTTGGCTTCCTCGCCATAGACCGAAATCCAGCGCGCAACCGGCCGGCCGCGATAGTTCGGATTGTCGGTCGTCAGATGGCCATTACCCAGATCCTTGCCGAGACCTATCTTCGGCAACAGCGCCCCCTGCGGACGGCGCATGTCGACACCGGAATTGGCCATGTAGTTGATCCAGGTCCGGTGCGTGATGAGGATGTG
>JAPOIA010000355.1 GCA_029979185.1 Alphaproteobacteria bacterium
GAAAGAACTATAGACCATATAATTAATATAGCTGGCGATGAAGTATTAGCAATAGGAACCGATTTCGATGGATTTACCGACCCACGGGTAACCAAAGGTCTGCCCCTCGACGATCGCCTCGGGAAGGCCGATGCGCGGAATGCGCTGGCCGTTGGTGTTCATCGAGGCGAGCTGCGGCATGCGCTGGTAAAGTTCGACCGGCATGCCGGTATTTTCCAGATCTCCCGACATGCCCCCGTCCGAATAGCCGGGGAAATAGAAATTGAAATCGACAGGGCAGCCCCATTGCAGGTTGCCCATGTTGACGCCCGGCTTGCCGAGCCCCTGCATCGCAACGAGACACACCATGACGCGCGCCCATTGAATGCCGGTCTGGTTGCGGCAGGCCCCGCCATGGCCGTTACCCCAGCCCCCGGGCGCAAGATAGACCCGCTTGGAACCCCATTCGCGCGCCAGTGCGCGCACGTCCTTGGCTGGAACGCCCGTCTCCTTTTCCTGCCATTCCGGCGTCTTGGGAATACCGTCTTCGTCACCGGTGAGATAGGCAGCCCATTTGTCGAAACCTTCAGTATGGGTGCGTACATATTCCTTGTCGTACAGGCCTTCCTCGATCCAGACATAGGCAATCGCCATCGCCATTGCCACGGATGTCGTCGGCTTCGGCGCAAACCATTTTCCGGGCAGGAACTGTGCCGAAGAATTGTAGAAAGGATCGACATGCACAACCTTGATGCCTAGCTCCTTGTCCTTCAGCCACTGGCGGCGGATCGTGCCTTCCTGCGCGCCGTAGGAGCCGGAGGTTGTTTCAGGATCTGCCGACCAGAAGACAATCATCTCCGCATTCTGCAGGCAGTCTTCCACGGTACCGTAGGTTTCCGACTGGCCAACGCGCAGCGTATGGCCCCAGTGATGCACCGCGCCCCAGTACCAGCCTTCCCACGAGTCCGGGTTGTGGTGCACGCGCGTCATGCCGACGGCATTGGAGAAACGGAACAACGCCGAAAGATAGTAACCGATATTGCCCCAGGTATGATGCGACCCGTGTGAAACGGCGATCGCGCCTGGTCCGTGGACGCGCTTCTGCCGCTTGATTTCATCGGCGACAATCTTGATCGCCTCTTCCCACGAAATGCGCTCGTAGCCGGACTTGCCGCGATTTTGCGGATTGCGCTCGCCGTTGGGATCGAAGTCGACGCGCTTCATCGGATACAGCAGGCGATCCGGCGAATAGATGATCGACTTGGCGTTCATGCCGTGCGGCGCCAGCGTCGTCTTGCGCGGCGGGGTGAACTTCCTGCCGCGCGCCTTGATGGTCCAGGGCTGCGGGTCGCGTTCGTCGAAATCCATCGGCAGGATGCGGACAATCTTGTCGTCCTTGACATCGATGAAGACAGGCCCGCCATTCGTCATGTTGCAATAGCGCATGCAGCCATCGGGCCGCGGCACGCCGAATTTCCAACCTGCCGTCTGGCTTTGCATGATGGTCTGCGCAAACCAGTTCGACAGATCTTCCGGACCGTCCATCGTCAGGACGAAATCCTTCTGGGCGTTGATCTGCTCCAGCCAGTTGATCGGCGGCGTCAACAGTTTCGCGCCAATAGCGGCGGTCTTGAAACCAAGCGTCACATCGGGATTGGCGTACAGGCCGGAGCCGGTCCTGATCTTGCCGTTCCTGAATTCCACCCAGCGGCCAATTTCCTCATCCTTCGCCAGAAACTGTGCAGTCAGATTGCGCTCCTTCAACCGCTCCCGGAACTCCGGAAAGCGGGCGGAAGCCAGCTTCAGCGATTGCGCCATGCCGAACAGGACGGCGGAAAATTTCATCGTTGCAAGGGACATAAGCACCCTCCGGTTTGGACGAGACGCCCGTTATTCTTTTTCGATGCGATGATAGCCTGATCACAAGGCCGCCGGAACCCGGCTTCCCCGGGCAAAGCGCGCACAGCTGGACTCTTTCAGAACATCGTCATCACCTGCATCTCATAAAATGATTATCACACATCTTTTCATTTACAAAATTATCAAAATTTGATATAAAATTCCATATTATTATTCCTAAAGCAATCCATGGCATAGTTTTTTCTAATGG